>QMZM01000007.1 GCA_003663175.1 Candidatus Altarchaeales archaeon
GGAAAGGAAGGTAGAGAGGGAAAGGGAAGAGAGTGGAAAGGAAAGGAAGGTAGAGAGTAGAAAAGTCAAGAAGGATAAAGCAAAGAGGGAAGAAGGTAGAAAGGAAAGGAAGGTAGAGAAGGTAGAGAGAGAAAGGGAAGAGGAGAAGGAGGTGGAGAAACCAAGGGATGTGGAGAAAAAGGAGAAGGTAATTGAAAAGATAAAATTCCATGCGAAGAGAATCTTAGACAGAAAAGTTTTCTCACTAATCTATAGAAAGAAGAAAAGGAAACCAAAATTCCTAAGACAGGAGTTTGGAAAACTGAAGAGATTAAAGGAAAAGTGGAGAAGACCGAGGGGTATTGACAGCAAGAAGCGTGTTGGGAAGAGGGGTAAGGGTAAATTGCCGAAGATTGGCTACAAAAAACCGGAGAACTTAAGACATTTGCATCCATCTGGTTATCGACCTATTTTAATTCATAATGTTAAAGAGTTAGAGAATCTAGACCCAAAAAAGGAAGCCATAGTAATCGCATCAGCAGTTGGAAGAAGAAAAAGGAACGATATAATAAGAATTGCAAATGAAAAGAAGATCGCAATTCTCAATCCGAAATTAAGCGAAAGATGAATCTCAAAACCCAAAAAAGACTTGCGGCAGAAATTTTGAATGTTGGAGTAAATAGAGTACATATAGACCCGGATTCAATTGAAGAAGTCGCAAAGGCAATAACGAGGGATGATATACGGTATCATATATCCTCTGGTAGAATCTCCGCAAAACAGAAGAAGGGAATAAGTAGTGGGAGACTGAAGAAGAGACTCAAGCAGAAGAAGAAGGGTAGAAGAAGGGGTTATGGTCATAGGAGTGGAACAAAAAAGGCTCGAGAGCCAAAGAAGAAAGCATGGATGAGCAGGGTGAGGGCGTTGAGGGACGAACTCAAGAAGATGAGAGAAGAGGGAGTTATAGATAATGCCATGTATAGAAAATTATACAGACAGATTAAGGGTAACCTCTTTCATTCAAGAAGACACCTAAGAGAGCATGTTAAAAGGTTGATGGAGTAAGATGGCAAAAAAACCAACCTATGTCGTAAAATTTAGAAGAAGACGAGAAGGAAAGACAAACTATAAAAAGAGATTAAATCTACTTAAGTCAAATAGACCCAGACTCGTTGTTAGAAAATCAAATAGATACATAAATGTTCAAATTATAAACTATAATCCAGATGGTGATGTTGTTGTTGCAAGTGCCAATTCAAAGGAATTGGATAAATTTGGGTGGGAATTCTATAAATGTAATACTCCATCTGCATACCTAACGGGTCTAATATGTGGGTACAGGGGAATTTCAAGGGGTGTGAATAATGCAATACTGGATATAGGCTTGTACAGATCAGTTAAGAGTTCAAGGCTCTATGCGGCATTGAAGGGTGCAGTAGACGCTGGACTTAACATACCATTTGATAAAGATATGTTGCCATCTGAGGAGAGGATTTCTGGTAGGCATATAGCAGAGTATAGAGAAATAAAAGATATCGAAGTAAAATTTAATGATGTAAAGAATAAGATTATTGAATCATTTAAGAAAAAGAAACTGAAGAATGACAAAAAATAACAATAATGAAATTGATGAGGATGTTGAAGAGGTGCTTGATGAGAGAATAAACCTCGCCGACTGGGAGCCAAAGACAGATCTGGGGAGGAGGGTGAAGAATGGAGAATTTGCAAATATAAGCGAGGTTCTGAGATGTCCACAACCAATTAGAGAGGTCGAGATAATAGACTATTTTCTACCAAACCTGAGGGAGGAGATAATTGATGTGACAAGGGTTCAAAGAGTAACTGACTCTGGAAGGAGAATGAAATTCAGGGTTGTTACTGCAGTTGGTAATGGGGATGGATTTATCGGAGTTGGAAAGGCAAAGGGAAAAGAGGCGGGACAGACAATAAGGAAATCGATTGAGAGAGCAAAATTAAATCTAAAGGAGATAAAGAGGGGTTGCGGAAGTTGGGAATGTGGATGTGGAGAGCCACATTCTGTGCCGTTCAAGGTCTTTGGGAAGTGTGGAAGTGTGAGAGTAACGCTGAAACCTGCTCCAAAGGGAACTGGGCTCGTGAGTGGAGAAATTGCAAAGAAGATTCTCGACCTGGCCGGTATAAAGGATGTTTATACGCATACAGAGGGTCATACGAGGACAAGTATAAATTTTGCATTTGCCGTTCTCGATGCATTGGATAATACAAATAGGATTAAATTGAAGGATTCTCACATCAAGGAATTGGGAATTATAACGGGCTTCGTTGAGGCTGATTGATATGAAAGAGAAGAAGGACAATAAAGAAAAGGACACCGAGGGTAGGAAGAGACTTGCCGTTATAAGGGTTAGAGGTAGAGTGCATGTGAGAAGGTCAATTCAGGATACATTAAAGATGTTGAATCTTCACCGCGTTAATCATTGTGTTATTATAGATGATAGAAGGTCATATATCGGAATGCTAAAAAAGGCTAAGGATTATATAACATGGGGAGAGATAAATAAAGATACATTTAAGAAATTATTGAGAGAGAGGGGCAGGCTTATTGGAAATAAAAGAATAACCGATGAGTATATAAGAGAAAATACAAATGCAAAAAATATAGAAGAATTTGCGAAATTGTTCATGAATTTTAAATCTGAACTTGGCGATATTCCAGGTCTAAAACCGGTCTTTAGATTAAGACCACCAAAGAAGGGATATGAAAGGAAGGGAATAAAAAAGCCATTCTCAATTGGTGGAGTGCTTGGATATAGAGGGGAAAAGATAAATGAATTGCTTGAAAGGATGATATAAATGGCCCACAAGGATAGGAAAATAAGAAAGATGCGGGGAAGTAGAACATGTGGATATGGAAGTGCGCAGAAACATAGAGGTGCTGGAAGTAGGGGAGGTAGGGGTCTTGCCGGAAGCAAAAAGCATAAATGGTCATACATCAGCAAGTATATGCCAGAACACTTCGGTAAGCGAGGATTTAAGAGACCAAAAAAATTGATTAAGGTTAGGAGAATTATAAACATAGGTGATATAGAGAAATGCTTAGATAAATTCTTGAGTGATGGTAAAGTTGAGAAGAAGGGGAATTCCTATATAATAGATCTGAAATTGCTTGGCTATGATAAATTGCTTGGCTCAGGGAAGGTAATTCATAAATTTATAGTGAAGAACGTGGAATCGTGCTCAAAATCTGCAATTAAGAAGATAGAGGAAACTGGCGGAACTGTCGAATTAATTAAAAAATAAAATGAATCTGGAATTTGTAAGACCACTTATAAGGTTTATCCCCGAGGTTAGTCTTCCAGGGAGGCACGTCCCATTCAAGGAAAAATTGATGTGGTCCTCAATAGTTCTCATCTTATTCTTTATTATGGGAACAATCTATCCCGCCGGAGTTACAAGAGAGAAGATCGAGGGATTTGAGCAAATGCAAATAATCTTTGCGAGCAAACTCGGAACGATAATTTCTGTGGGTATAGGACCGATAGTCACAGCATCGATTATTCTACAACTTCTTGTTGGCTCTAAGATGATAGACATAGACCTGACAACTAATGATGGACGGGCACTATTTCAGGGAGCACAAAAGATTTTAACAATAGTGATCGCATTCTTTGAGGCCGCTGCATTGGTCATTGGTATGAGACTGGTGGAGGATCCGGCACAGACAACATTTGTTATATTTCAGATTGCTCTTGGTTCAATTCTTTTAATGTACATGGATGAAATTGTTTCCAAGTGGGGAATTGGCTCCGGAATTGGTCTATTTATTGCTGGCGGAGTTTCACAGAGGGTTGTATATATGTCGCTGAGTTTTATACAAACAGAACCCGGAAAATTTGCCGGGATAATCCCAAATCTAATTAATCTCGTTATGAATCAAAGTTTACAATTCTTTGACCTATTTGCTCTTGTATTTCCAATAGTGGCAACAATTATAATATTTATGGTTGTTGTATATGGTGAAGCGATGAGGTTGGAGATTCCACTCTCATATGGGGGAATAAGAGGGGTTGGAGGAAGATATCCCATAAAATTCTTCTATGTTTCTAATATACCAGTTATCCTCGCATCGGCACTCCTGATGAACGTGCAGATGTGGACAAATCTTGCCGGGATAACACCGGGTATGAACACCGAAGAGATGAACATAATCCAGAAGGTAATCTATTATGTTTCATATTATGTAACGATGGGTGACTTGCGTGGGATTCTAACACCAGACCCCACATATTATGGAAGGCTCTTTGACCCTGGGGTTCTCCTGCATCTATTAATATATATCCTAGTATTTATTGCATTATGTGTTGTATTTGGAAAATTCTGGATCGAAACCACCGGAATGAGTCCAGAGCAGATCGCTGAGCAGATAGAGAGGAGTGGAATGCAAATCCCTGGTTTTAGGAGAGACAGAAGGGTAATTGAGAGGGTTTTGAATAGATACATCCCACAAATAACAATAATAAGTTCCATAGCAGTAGGGATGCTTGCGGTCATGGCGGACCTCTTGGGGGCCTTGGGTACAGGTACTGGTATATTACTTACCGTTGGGATTCTCTATCGCCTATACGAGGAAATTCAAAGGGAACAGATGGCAGAGATGCATCCGGCATTCAGGAGATTTGTGAGTAGGGTATAACAATCTAAAATTAAATACATAAAAAATATTTTAATTAATAATTTTTAATTCTTTTATAAAGAATTTTTTATGTAAAGAGAAGGTTAATAAAAATGATTCGTGTCGGAGTTGGTAAATCAAAAAACGAGAATTCTTTTGATGCCGGGGTTGAAGTTGCTAAGGAAGCATCATATGGTATGGAAAAACCGAGCCTATCCATAGTGTTTTCATCAGTTAAATTTGATTTAAATGAATTGCTAAGGGGTATAAGAAGTGTCGTTAAATCCCCACTAATTGGATGTTCAACAGCCGGAGAGATATCAAATGAGGGATGCGATACTGAATCTGTAGTTATGATGTGCATAGAATCTGATAAAATAAGAGTTGGTTTGGGTGTTGGGCAAGATATAAGTTCAAATGCGAGAACTGCTGGACAGATTGCCGCAGAATCAGCAATCAGAGCAGTTAGTGAAGATCTGAGGACCGAGTCTCAAATATTCATAAAAACGAAATCTGGAAAATTTGCAAGCATATCCCCCTATTCTATGATAATACTCCCAGATGCCCTCTCCGGAGGAGGTGCGGATGTTGTCAGGGGGGTAACCGATGTCGTTGGCTTGCATTTTCCAGTAGTGGGCGGTTCTCCGGGAGATGATTTAAGAATGAAAAAGACCTATGAGTTCTGTGATGATAAAATATATACAGATTCTGTAGTCTCTGCTTTTATAAGTTCGGATTTTGTAACGGGATTTGGTGTTAGGCATGGATGGCACCCACTAGGTAAATCCATGATCGTCACAAGGTCAAGTGGAGGACGGATATATGAAATAGATGGGAAACCCGCAATAAGAGTATATGAAGAATTCTTTGGTAGGAAAATTGAGGATGAGGCGTTGGGAAGAGAATTCGCAATAAACTCTTTGGGGATACCCGCATGGGAGGGAGAATATAGGTTGAGATGGCCCATACTGAAGAGAGAAGATGGCTCAATAATTTGTGCAGCCGAGATACCCGAGAACTCCGTTGTCAGGATAATGTCGGGTGATGAAGACTCAACCATCGATGCCGCAAAAAAAGCAGCCGAAGAAGCTATGATCAAGGCTGGAGAACCAGATGAAGTCGCTGCGTGTATAATATTTGATTGTATCTCAAGAAAACAATTACTCGGCAAGAACGCCGATAAAGAGATAGACGCAATAAGAGATATCGTGGGAAGGGAAACCCCCATAATAGGCTTCTATACTTACGGTGAGCAGGCACCCACTTCTGGTGCTCCGGCGGGTTTCCATAATCAAACAGTTGTTGTGTACCTGATATCGAAGACTACCCATGGTGATCTCTTAACCAGGTGCTTATAGTATAAAAATGAGTTATGGGGATGTTAGACCCGATTATGAGGACCTAATGACCGCAATAATTAAAATGCAAATGAGGGTTATTGGAGAAGGTATTGCAATACATCTCGCTAAGAGTGTTGAGGGATTGGAGATCACTCATGATGGCGTTGTCGTATCTTACATAGGTGATCCAGTTAAGATACTTGAAGAGTTGGTTAAAATCTATAAGAAAGTAGAAAAAAATGTGGCAATAACATTAGCCATTCATGCAATTAGACCCTTATTGGAGAAGAACCCAGAGCTAAGAATCCCGGAAATACTGAGCGTTTACAAAACTCCACTTTATGGGAAATAGAGACCCGAGCCAAGGTAAGTGAAACGCCCAACCCTTGGAATTAAATACGGATTTACAACAAAGATTTAAATTTTTCATTTCAATGTTTTTTACCATGACGAGAATAGCAGAAATCTCAAGAAAGACCAAAGAAACCGAAGTGAAATTGAGATTGAATATAGATGGTAGTGGAAAATCAAAAATTGATACTCCGATAAAATTTCTGAACCACATGCTTGAGAACTTCTCAAGGCATTCGAGATTTGATTTAGAGTTAAAGGCAGATGGTGATACAGAAGTTGAAGACCATCACCTTGTTGAGGATATTGGTATATGCCTTGGCATGGCAATAGATAATGCCCTTGGCAATAAGATTGGAATTTCGAGGATAGGTAGCGCCATTGTTCCAATGGATGATTCATTAGCGACTGTTGCTGTTGATTTATCTGGGAGGGGTTATGCAAGAATTGATATAAGATTTTCAGAATTTAAGGACTCGAGGATTGGCGATTTAAAAAAGGAGAATGTGCCACACTTCCTGGAAACACTTGCAATTAATGGGAGATTCAATTTACATGTGAGGGTTGAGGGAGAAAATGACCATCACAGGGTGGAGGCAATTTTTAAGGCTCTTGGCAAGGCACTATATGATGCAACCAGAATAATTGGAAATGAATTGCCATCAACAAAGGGTGTGCTATGACTTATATAGACCTAAATTACACTCCAAAGGGGGATGATTTGATATGCAAATTCTATATTGAACCGGGGAATGGTAGTTCTATTGAAAATTCCTCAAATGATGTTGCTGCCGAATCATCGATTGGAACATGGACAGAGATAGTTACAATGGAGCCAGAGATCGCAAAGAAATTAAAGCCAAGAGTGTTTGAGATCGATAAATCAAGGAATGAGATAAGAATTGCGTACCCATCAGAACTCTTTGAATATGGAAATATGCCACAGATTCTCAGCTGTGTTGCCGGGAATGTATTTGGAATGAAATCTGTTAGGAATCTGAGACTATTGGATATAGAATTCCCGAGGGAATTGGTCAAATCCTTTAAGGGTCCGGGATTTGGAATTCAAGGAATTAGAAAGATTCTTAGAATTAAGGAGAGACCATTACTTGGCACGATAATAAAACCAAAGGTGGGCCTGAATTCAGAGAAACACGCAAGAGTTGCCTATGAATCATGGGTTGGTGGGTGTGATATTGTGAAGGATGATGAAAATCTAACAAATCAGAGATTTAATCCATTCAGGGAGAGGGTGAAAAAAACACTAAGAATGAGAGAAAGGGCTGAAGATGAAACCGGAGATGTGAAGGTATATATGCCAAATATAACCGCGGAAACAACGGAGATGATAAGGAGGGCTAAATTTGTAGAAGAGGTTGGAGGAAGATATGTAATGATTGATATTATAACATGTGGTTTTTCTGCACTTCAGAGCATAAGAGATTTAGACCTAAAAATAGTTATTCACGCCCATAGAGCGATGCATGCGGCATTTACAAGAAATAGAAAACACGGGATCTCGATGCTTACAATTGCAAAGATTTCAAGGCTCATTGGTGTTGACCAATTACATATCGGCACGGCTGTGGGTAAGATGGAGGGTCCAAGAAATGAAGTAATTTCAATAAAGGATGCACTAATCAGGGATTTCTTTAACATAAAACCGGTGTTTCCCGTTTGTTCTGGCGGTCTTCATCCGGGATTGGTGCCAGAACTTATGAGGATATTGGGCAATGACATAATAATTCAAGCTGGCGGTGGCATTCATGGACATCCAAATGGGACAGAGAGTGGAGCGATGGCAATGAAACAGGCAATAGATGCTGCGATGAAGGGAATTAGCCTTGAGCAGTATAAAGATGAGCATAAGGAACTGGAAATTGCACTAAGGAAGTGGGCCGGGAGTGGAAAATGAAGGAGCAAATCGAAAGAGCAATTGAACATATCTCGGAGACAAATTTAGTAAGGAGAATATTTTGGCATATGGATGATAAAGTGAGGGATCTCAGATACGGAATCCAGCAGGGTGATGACGCGATTATTGTGGGGAAGTTGGTTATAAATATAGAGGGTCCCTATCCGTTGAAGATTGGGAGGAAAACCGGTTTAATTCACACATGCTCAGATATTGTTGTGATGGGTGGCAGGCCATTATTTGCATTAAATTCGATACAATTAGATAAGTTAGATGATAGTAAAGAGATATTCGAGGATTTAAAGAGACAGAGTATTGGCTTAAATGTTCCAATAATCGGTGGAAATACCCAACTTGAAACTAATTTGGAGCCGTGCATCTCCTTTACTGTCGTGGGTGAACTTATCGGGGAGCCGATATCGGATTCTAATGCCAAAAGGGATGACAGGATATTGATGCTCGGGGAGATTATTGAGGGCGATATAGGACAAAGAATTTATAGGGCAAAGGTAAAATTTGATACATTTCTGAATTTGATAAAAAATAACATAAAGATAAATGCATCAAAGGACTGCTCGAGAGGGGGGTGGTTCGGAAACCTGACAGAAATGCTAATAAAATCAAAAAAGGGCATACAAATCACAAGCGTTCCGTATCCAAATATTGGCAGATATATGGGCACATATCTTCTCTCTGTTCCGGAGAATATGGTTAAGAGGGTATTGGAAATATCCGCAAGACACAAATGCCCGGTTGTTGAGATAGGAAGAATTACGGACGAATTAAAGATTAGCATCGGCGACGAAGTATTTGTTGATGAAAAGGAAATGTATGAATTGATAAGGAAATTTCCCTATAAAAAACCCAAAAAATAAAGACTCTAAATTCCTGTAATACCTCTATCCTCCCTTATCTTCATTTGCTTAAGAATCAGTTTGTATGGCTTCTCCGGATCAGGGACATTATCGAGTGTCAATTCTAATCCGGGCCCACCGGCAACATCTATCAAAATATCCCCGACATCCGCAATACTCTCATAGAACGACTTTCTGAGTTCTATATTCTGTATCTTACTGTATGGCACACCATCAATGTGCTTAGTAAATATGCCACTCCTCGCAAGAACGCGGTTGTTTGTTATATAATATCTCCTCGAGTAATGCCTGTAGATTGTTCCAAGAGCCATCAGAAGAACCGCAATTATGATAAATATACCGAAACCGACGAACACGAGTCTTGAAAATTTTATTGGACCGATCGCCGGATTTGGAACGAGGATCGCTAAGATAAAAAAGACGATGGCAATTAAAATTAGGATACCCATCATTATAAAACTCTGCAACTCGATATACCATGACTGAAACATACTCATCAGTATCTTCTCATTTGGCATCAGATCCTCCTCTCTAAGCTCCGTTAATTTCTCCAACGACTCTAACATTTTTATCTTATTGATTAATATTAGATTTATTAATTTCGTTTAAATAATTGGTCCCAATAAATATAAAAATTTAGGTTTGGAAATCAAATAGATATTAAAAACTGACCAATACTACAAATACTACAAATACGATGTATTCCTCGGTAAATTTTGCACGGCTCCGTTTTAATTTTTTTGTTTGAAGATGGCTTCGGTGGAATTTTTGTCAGACATTATTGAGTTATTATTGCCGTTGTTTCTTATTATAGTGATGATATTATCTGTCATAGTCATAGTTAGCGTGTTGAGCATTTTATTGGAATTTCTATTTTCTGTATTCGATGTTGTAATCACAATATGGATAACCGCAAATTCTATGCTAAATTTACTTGCAATTTTTGACATTCTCTACATATTGACCTTCCCGGGGATCATTTTCCATGAAACCTCTCATTATCTCATGTGCAGAATTCTCGGTGTGAGGGTAAGGGAGGTGAAATTCTTCAAGTTGGGACATGTTCTCGGATATGTGAGACATGAGGAGGTCGAGAGTTTTACAAAGAATTTCCTCATAATAGTTGCCCCATTCATTGGCAACTCATTGATTAGTGTTTTGTGTTTTTCAATAATATTATTCTTTAGTCCAGAATTCTGGATATCCGTATTTTTATTCTGGCTTGGGATGGCATCTGCCATGCACGCCGCTCCAAGCAATCCAGACGCTCAGGCACTGTGGTATGAAACTAAGAGAGAAATAAAGAGGAGGAATTATTTTGCAGTTATCGGCTATCCCGTATCATTAATTATTATTATGAGCAATGTTCTTGGCGGTTATCTCTGGGATATGATATATGGATTCGCATTATTTGGAATTGTATTTCTTGTAAAAATCCTATAAATTAATCGATGAAGAAGCCGAGGTCTCTGAAGGACGCACTAAAACATAAATTAAATGATAATGAACTAAGACTCGTTCCGAGGGCATTTGATATTATTGGAGATATTGCAGTAATTGAGATTCCGGATGAGTTGAGTGATAGGAAACACATAATAGGAGAAACCCTTATAGATATATTCAAGAATATAAATGTCGTCGCAAACAAGATAGAGAAAATTAATACGGAATTTAGAACAAGAAACCTCGAGATAATTGCTGGGGAGAATAGAACGGAGACGATTCATAAGGAATACAATTGTCTATACAAGTTGGACATTACCAAGGCATACTTTTCTCCGAGACTTGGAAATGAGAGGTTTAGAATAGCATCCCAGGTAAAGAGGAATGAGAGGGTCTTGGTTATGTTTGCGGGTGTTGGTCCATATGCGATATTAATAGCGAAAATTTCAAAGCCGAGAGAGGTCTGTGCGATAGAATTGAATCCAGTAGCATTTGAGTACATGTTAGAAAATATAAAATTGAATAGGGTCGAGGTGAGGGCATTTAATGGAGATGTTAGGGAAATTACGCCGAGAATTGGAAAATTTGACAGAATTGTTATGCCATTACCAAAGGATGCGGGGAATTTTCTCGATATCGCTTTGCCCGCATTGAATAAAAATGGAATAATTCACTTCTATGATTTCTCAGAGAGTGAGAGAATGTCAATAGAGAAGGTAAAAAAAATCTGCAGAAGACTCGGATATGAGATAGAAATCCTAAATTCTGTCAGGTGTGGCTCGTACTCCCCAAGGATTTATAGGATATGTATCGATTTTAGGCTAACTTCACAACCCGATGAACATGATAGAAAGAGGGACATGAGGTAATTTGTGGTGTGAATATGCTCGTTTAACTCACTTTATGTCAATTTTCCTCTTCCTTATGCGCTTCGGTAATCTTATCTCTAATATCCCATCCTTAAATCTGGATCGCGCCTTCTCCGGGATTATATTTGAAGGTAATTCAATTATCTTGTGAAATGATTCGAATTCGATGCCTTTCTGGATTCTTCCCAATCCTTCGCATCTGTACTTCCTACACATCTGTGCCTTAACCTCCAATATCCTTTCCGTTAGGTAGATATCAATGTCCTCCTTCCTGACATATGGCAGATCCATTGTGATAATTATCTCATCCCCGAGGTCTTCGATATGAATCAATGGCTCCAACGATTTTGTATGGATATTATGACTCCAACTGAATACCCTTCCAAATATTCTCGGCAATTTATCTGTCATTTTTAAATTTTATCTATACATCATTGGAATTTCTTTCTCATGCATTTTTTCCATCTTCTTCATGACATCTTCGGTTCTCTTCATCAAATCGCGTGCGGTTATCCTTATTTCCTCAGCCTTCTCAAGGAGCAATTTGACATCAATCTTCATCTTTAAAATTTTGCTTATCGCATTTATTATCGATGCCGCCGCCCCCGGGTCCGGGTACTTATAATGAGACTCTGCCATTAAATACACCGCATTAATTCCCTTTTCCATGCACTTCTTCAGCATTATTCCCGATGGTCCAACGATCAAGCCATCCTCAAACATCTCTATCTTATTTTTCCTTAAAACACCATCAAGCCTCTTGCTTGTGGATACACCATAAACCTTGGGCTTATCTATCTCCAGTCTATTTGGATGTGGAATCCCGCCAATTGAAATAACAAGTTCTAATTTATTCGATTTGAACCATTCTGTGAGCGATTCCATCAATGGATTTATCATGTCTGGGGATATTGGAACCTCAGATATAACAACACCAATTTCATTATTTGCATAGATTCTTATCGGCGACATGGGGCGATGCTTATGAACGACCACTATTGGTGGAAATATATCAGAATTTATTTCTGCGATTTCCTTCAATTTCAGTTGGTCTATTAGATGAGCGGAGGCAATACTTCCAACCAATCCAACATCTGGTAAACCAAGAATTATGGAATTTCCCTCAAATCTTGAAATCTCCTTAATTTCAATCATATTCTCCTTCTTTTCATCCATTTTTTCTAAAAACTCAAACGGTTTCAACCCTCTCTATCTCCGGTACATTTCTCTTTATCGTCGTCTCAACGAGGTTCTTCATTGTCATTTGCGATAATGGACAACCAGCACATGCTCCCTGGAGCTTTACCCTTACGACATTATCTTTGATCTCCACGACCTCTATGTCCCCGCCATCTCTCCGCAATGCGGGTCTTATACCATCGAGAACTTTTTCTACCCTGCTCCTCGTTTTCGTGTTCATTTTTTATCTATTAAGAATTTTAATAAGAAAAATAAGAAAAATTAAAGAACATATGGAAATTGATTTATATTTTTATGTAGAAAAATAATTTTACATTTTAGAATGATTACCATTGAGAGGGGATTTGATGTGTTGCTTGGTGGATTGAAGTCGGGACATATAACACAGATCTATGGCGCTCCCGCATCTGGCAAGACGAATTTGGCATTAATTGCGACAAATTCCGCATTAAGAAATGGAAGAGTCATCTATATAGACTCCGAGGGTGGATTCTCTATCGAAAGATTAAAACAGATATCAGGAGACGACCCCAATAAATTTTTAAGAAATGTTATGCTCATAGAACCGACAGAATTTGATGAGCAGAAAGTTGCAATAAGGAAATTAAATGACATAGTTCCAAATTCAAATGTAAAATTAATTGTTGTGGATTCAATAGGGGCGCTCTACAGATTGGAGGAGAATAGAGACATTAGAGAACTGGGCAGATTATTTGCACAATTATTAAGAATTTCAAGAAGATATAATGTTCCAGTGCTTGTAACGAATCAGGTATACACCGATATAGAAACAGGAAGAATCATCCCGGTCGGTAGCGATGTAACGAGATACTGGTCGAAGATAATTATAGAACTCAAAATAGATTATGAAGAGAATACGAGGATTGCTATCATAAGAAGACATAAATTCCTCCCGGAGGGATTGAGAATCGAGTTTAGAATCATAGACAGTGGAATTGAGATAATTAATTCGGATATTATGAATGAAATCGAAATTTATAGTCAAAAATGAAATTAATAGATGTTAAGATTGTTGAAAAGCCATGGGGTAGAGAGATTTGGTTTGCATATGAGAAGGAATATGCTGGGAAGATTCTTGAGTTGAGGAAGGGCACAAGAACGAGTCTCCACTATCATAAGAGGAAGAGAGAGACCATGTATGTACTTGATGGGAGGGTTATAATCTATTCAGAAAAAAATGATGAAATCAGGTTGAAGAGCGGTAATGCAATAACCATAAATCCCGGGGATAGGCACAGAATTTATGCAGAAGAAGACACAAAAATCCTCGAGGTAAGCACTCCGGAACTGAACGATGTTGTAAGGGTAGAGGATGATTATGGTAGAGATTGAGAATGGTGACAATAGTCGTTGGCGGACATTTCGGTGATGAGGGCAAGGGAAAGATAATCTCGTATCTTGCATTAAAGGACAACCCAGATATCGTCGCAAGAGCAGGGGTGGGACCAAATGCCGGGCATACCGTTTATAAGGATGGGAAGGAATATGGACTTAGAATGATACCCTGCGGCTTCGTAAATGAAAGATCTATGCTATTTATTGGCGCCGGTGTTTTAATTGACCCTGAGCGCTTCCTTAGTGAGGTTGAAATTACAAAAACGAGGGGAAGGATATTCATTGACAAGAGATGTGGGGTAATCGAGGAGAAACACAAGGTTATGGACTCAAACGACAGCTTTCTGCATAATAATGTTGGAACAACCGGATCTGGATGTGGTCCAGCAAATGCTGAAAGGGCATATAGAAGGATAAAATTAGCACAGGAAATCGAGGAATTGGAAGAATTTCTAATAGATGCGCCATTAGAATTAAATAATGCAATTAATAATGGCAAAAAAATTCTTATAGAATCAAGCCAGGGATTTGGGCTTTCTCTCTTCTACGGGACATATCCCTATGTAACATCAAAGGACACTTCAGCTGGAATGGCCGCCGTTGATGTTGGAATAGGACCAACAAAGGTTAGGGATGTTATTGTAATCTACAAATCATACACGACGAGGGTTGGTGGAGGTCCACTCAAGACACTAATTACCGAGGAGAACATAGAGGAATATCCATTATGGAAATCAATTTTAAAGGAGGCAGAGAAAAAGGGAATAAAAGAGAAGACAATAAATGACACCTTGGCAAAATACCTAAATGAGAAGGGAACTGTTACAAGAAGACAGAGGAGGATTGGTGACTTTGATATCTCATTAGCAAGATACTCCGCAATGGTAAATTCTGCAACACAAATTGGAATAAGTTGCCTTGATAAATTGTTCCCGGAGTGCCATGATGTTAGAGAGTGGGATGATTTATCGGAGAGGGGAAAGAGGTATGTTGAGAGGATAGAGAATGAGATCGGCGTTCCAATAACATTAATCTCTACCGGACCAGAGCCATATGCGATGATAGACCTAAGGGAAGAAAAACTTGGAAAATGAATGTCTCAGTTATAGGAGCAGGCCCCATCGGATGCATCGCAGCCTATAATCTCTCGAGACATAATGATGTTTCATTATTTCAAGAACCGATTGATAGAAAGGTCAGGTGTGCAGGATTAATAAGCAAATCTGGAACAGGGAGGCTTGGTCTAAGGCTGAGAAAATCCATAATAAAAAACAAGGTAAGGGGCGCAATACTAATTTCTCCGTATAATGAAAGGGTCGAGATCGATGGAAGAGAAATCAAGGCATATGTTATCGACAGAAATGAATTTGATGAATTTCTCTTGGAGAGGGCAATTGACAACGGCGTTGAATTAGTAGAAAGGAGAATATCAAAGAATGATATAAAAAATTTAAATTCTGATAGAATCATAATTGCAACCGGAACAAATTATAATCTCCAGAAAAAACTTGGCATCAATTCTCCGAGAGAATTTCTTGTTGGCGCGCAGTATGTGATGAAGGTCGATTGCGATGATGATTTCGTTGAACTTCACTTCAATGTTCCGGGATTCTTTTCGTGGATAATTCCGACCGATGATTATGCGAGGGTTGGTCTCTGTTCCAAGAGAAATCCAACTCCATATCTTGAAAAATTCGTGAGGGAACTTAAAAGAAATGGAAGGATAAAATCTGACAGAATTATTGATAGAAATTTCGGAATAATCCCGATCTATAATCCAAAAATAAGAACAGATTATGGCAAGATATTGCTCGTTGGCGATTCTGCCGGTCATGTAAAGGCATCCACCGGGGGAGGAATCATAACTGGGGGAATCGCCGCCAACTTCGTCGGAGACATAGAGTATGAATACAAATGGAGAAAAGAGATCGGGAGGGAATTATTTCTGCATTTATTAATCCACAGGTTCCTTTCAAGGCTTTCTGCAAAGAACATTTCAAGACTATTAACGCTTCTTGGCGAATATAAACACATACTAGAAAAAAATGGCGACATGGATATCGCATCAAGGAATATGACGGCATTGTTCAAGAATCCCAAATTCATGGTAAAATTCATTCTAAATCTTCCATTCTACGCTCTTGACCTTCTGTGAATTTTATTCTTGAAATCTTAAATTCTTACATGGATGTAATCTCCGTCCTTACAATCTCAGTGTTGATGATAATTATCGTCTTAGTTCCGGGAATTGCTCTAAGTATGGCGATCTTCCCAAGGAGGGAGGAGTTGGATATGGTTGAGAGAGTTGGCATAAGTTTCGTTCTCGGTCTAACGCCGCAATTCGTCTTATACTTTGCTGACAAGAATTCGATAATGCCAATAAATGAATACACAAATCTCTTAATGATAATCCTAATAACCATAATTGGGATTGCCGTGTGGAATCTCAGGAGAGAAAATGAATGATGCCGTCCTCGTGCTTGAAGATGGCACAACTGTAAAGGGAAAGGGCTTTGGTGCAGAGGGGACTGCGGAGGGAGAAGTCGTGTTCAATACATCAATGACCGGCTACCAGGAGGCATTGACCGATCCAAGTTATAGATATCAGATTCTAATGTTCACATATCCATTGATTGGCAATTATGGAATAAATGATTCTGATTTTGAATCTAACGGAATTCAGGCCGAGGGTCTTATCATAAGGGAATTGGCAAAGAAACCAAGTCATGGAAAATTGACAAAAACCCTGGATGAATTTCTCAAGGAATTTGATGTTCCCGGGATAGAGAAGGTAGATACGAGATTCCTGACGAGGAAGATAAGGATTCGTGGCGTTATGAATGGAATTTTAAAATATCCATATGATGAGAATGAGATCGATGAGTTAATAGAGAGGGTAAAGAAATTGAGGTCTATATCAGAATTAGATCTGATCAGATCAGTCACCACAAAAAAACCCATTAGATATGATGCAAATTCAGATAAGAGCATAGTCTTGATAGATTGTGGTGAAAAGCACAGCATAATAAGGTCCATTCTGCGGAGAGGTGTCAATGTCATAAGGGTTCCCGCGCTCATGAATGCTGAGGAGATACTATCTTATGAGCCGGATGGTATAGTGGTCTCCAACGGTCCGGGGGATCCAGAGAGGTATCCCTATATAATCAACAATGTTGGGAAATTAATGGATGAAAAAATTCCAATGTTTGGGATTTGTCTCGGAAATCAATTAATTGCATTAGCATGCGGTGCAAAAACATATAAATTGAAATTTGGACATCGCGGTTCAAATCAGCCAGTTAAGGATTTAAAGACGGGAAGGGTCTATATAACATCTCAGAATCATGGGTTTGCGGTTGATGCAGAGAGTGTGAAGGATTCAAACTTAGAAATAACGCATATAAATCTGAATGACAATTCTGTGGAGGGTTTAAGGCATAAGGAACTGCCGATAATTGCGGTCCAATATCATCCAGAGGCACATCCGGGACCATGGGATAATTATTACCTATTTGATGAATTTTTGTCAATGATGAAATGAATTTTTGGTAAATTTAATTTAACTTTCAATTTTTTAAACTTGGTCATGGCAACCACAAAATTAAACAAAAATTAAATAAAAAATAAAATTTTATAAATAAAATTGACATCAAAAACAATTCGTGACCCGATACACGGAAATATATCCGTAAGTGAATTAGAATTAAGTCTTATTGACACCGCAGAGATGCAGAGATTGAGGAATATAAGACAGAATGGTCTTTGTTATCTGATCTATCCAGCAATGAATTCTACGAGGTTTGAGCATTCCCTCGGAGTTATGCATCTTGCCGGCATCTTGGCAGAGCGTCTTGGACTAAATGAACAAGACAAGATCAAGGTGAGAATAGCGGGTCTGTTACACGACATAGGACACTGTGCCCTCTCCCACACATCCGATTCGATATTAAAGAGCATGGGTCATTCACACGAAGAAAATTCGGTCAGAATTGTAATGGAGAGTGAAATCTCAGACATTCTCAAGGATAATGGAATAAACCCCGCGGATATTTCAGAATTAATTCAAGGGAAGGGAAAATTCGGCAATATAATTTCCTCCGAGATAGATGTCGATAAGATGGATTACCTCATAAGAGATTCCTATTATGCCGGAGTTGCATACGGTGTCATAGACCTGGAGAGGATAATCCACGGCATGATGCTAATGAAGAACGAACTCGTTATCAAGAAGGGAAGCCTAGAGGCAGTCGAATCACTCCTCATATCGAGGAACCTTATGTATCAGACCGTCTATAGACACCACACGAAGAGGATTGTGGAGGAGATGATGAAGAGAGCCATAGCCACTTTAATCGAGAATGGAGATATAACATATGAGGAATTCATCAGAATGGATGACATCGATTTGATTCATAAATTAAGAACCTCCGATGGATATCCAAGAGACATTATGAGTAGAATTGACAGAAGAGACCTCTTTAAGATTATTTTTCAAGAGAGATTGGAACTTATTGATGAAAATTTTAGGAAGAATCTGGCAATTGATAAGGATAAAATTGAGGAGAAAATCAGAGAGGATTTTGGTATAGAGAATGGTTATTTACTCTTGGATATTCCAGATACGAAGTTATCCGAATTTAGAATAAAGGTCGAATTCGATAATGAACTCAAAAGAATTGATGAGGTTTCAAGCCTTGCGCGGGCATTAGAGAAGGCAGAAATGGAGAAATTGACGATTTGCATTTACACCTCAAGAGAGAATATAAAAAAATTTAAGGACTTCAATCCAGAAAGATATATTGAGTTATCACAAACTCGATTGAATAAATTTATTTCCGTAAGATAAAGTATAACTTTATCTTCGGCATAAAAATGCTCAATTCACTCTGTGAATTGGCACTCAAAATTCACTTAGGTGAATTTTGTCTGTTCACTTCGTGAATTTTTCTTGTTTGACCTAACCTTGCCACTTACTGAAGTCCCGCCTTGCGGAATTTGAAGGAATGCCAAGGGAAATGATGTCAGATACCGCCTGTTGTGGCGTTGCGCTATAATTCATTACAATCACTCAAACTCTCTCAATAAAAGTATAAATGCAGGTTTTCCCAATTGGCAACTGCTCCATACCTCTTCGTGTGGTACTTTATCCAAACAACACCTTCAAGAACAGCAAGCAGTATAAAGCAGAATTATCTGGCACCTCTATGAATAATTCTCATACCCGCCGGAACCAATAGGATCTTCTCATTGGAGATTCTTCCGATATCACCATCCATCTCTATGCATATATCCCTTAATTTCTTTATTATGTTCCTGAGCATTATCTTATCGTGCATTGCACTACTTACATTCAAAACAACAATATTGTTCTTCTTTAATTCATTCACAATCTCATCAATATTCTTCCCATCCTTATCGATATCTATTGGTTTCACATATGTTATGTCCTCCCTCTCGATAATCTTCCCCTCCTTACCTATACTCAATTCAGTCAGATATTCCTCAATATCGATCTCCACTTCCTCCTCCTCATCACGACGACCAAAGAGTTTTCCAAACGGCATTTTCTTATAATAATAATGAATTCAATATATAAAAAGTTAGAATGAGACTGTGCTCTTTATTCTCTGGCGGAAAAGACAGCATAATGGCGCTGTATAGGGCATTAATAAATAAACATGAAGTTGTAGTTTTGCTTTCTATGATTCCGAGAAGTAATGAGAGTTATATGTATCATGTGCCAAATATAAGCCTTACAGAGTATTCCGCCAGAGCAATTGGAATTCCAATAGTGGTGAGAGAGACATCTGGAGGTATCGCAGCAGAGGAGAATTTAGATTTGAAAAATGCATTAAACGAAATCAAGAGTAATTTTAATATTAATGGAATTGTAGTCGGGGTTGTGAAATCGAATTACCAATACAACATAATTTCAAAGATTTGTGCGGATCTGGATTTGAGAATGTATGCCCCCTATTGGCAAAGAGGTCATGAATTTCTTATGAGAGAGGCA
>QMZM01000008.1 GCA_003663175.1 Candidatus Altarchaeales archaeon
AAATATAACAATCCAAGGAAAAAATATCTCCGATTCCTTTTCAAAAGAAATTCCTTATCTTCAAGCTGGAAAAAGCAGAGAAGTTATCTTTAACTGGAATACAACTGGAAAACCTATGGGGGATTATTTAATAATTGCAGAACTGAAGTATAAAAAACCAATAAATATAATAACTTATCTCAGTAGAGCTTCGGCTCCATTCAAAATTTCGTCCCGAACCCAAGAACGGGGTGATAAGTTATGGTGAACAAAAAAGCGATCAAGAAATTCTTGAAGCCAGACTGGAAGAAAATAATAATTTTTGTTGTAATTAATCTTGCCGTATATTTCTCAGGTTTACGATACTCGATTTATTGGATACTCTCCAGTTTCTTTTACAATATCTTTAACACAATTTTATTTTTCTTCATAAGTTACCTCTCATCTTGCTTTGTAAGCGGAGTTTATGACTACAGTGCCAAGCCTTCTAAGAATCTTAAGGTGAGAATCGTTTTAATTTTATTTCTCGTGTTCCTCATTTATCTTAGTAGTTGGATATTGGTATGGCTCGATTGCATATACTTTAACTTTTTCCATGAACCGTGTATCTGGCAAGGATACTGGTTCCCATATCCCAAGTGTATTTGTGTATAATTCGTCCGAGAAAACGATGTTGGATTCAAAAAAGTTACCGCTTGTTTGTGGGGCTCTGGTGGTGGTTTTGGTTTTGGGTTTGTGTGTACAAAAACCCAAAACGAAACGAGTCCCTTCATTAGCTCAGCCGGAGGATTACCTCAAAATAGACCATTTTCGGGGAAAATTTTCTGTCTCACAATCTCCAATAGTTGGCAGGGTTGTTGATTTAATTTTTACTGTCTCTCCAATTAAGGATGCTCCAAACACAACAGTCAAACTCATTCTCCCTTATGGAATTGAAGCCTTGAATGAGAATTTAACATGGAAGGTTAATCTCAAGAAAGATGAGAAAATTCAGTTTAAAGTGCCAATAAGAGTTATCAGAGAAGGGGAATGGAGAATTCGGGCTTATGTAGAGTCTCCGCTATCAAAAGAATATAAAATAGCAAACTCATATTATGCATATATAATTTCTAACAAAAATGAAGCATACCTCAGCGAAACATCCAAAGAAGGAAATTTGGAGCAACCTCCGGAGAAAGCTTCCTATGTTCCGGGGGAGGTAATAGTAGGGTTTAGAAAAGTTCCTTGCACTTCTACCGATGCTTTACAACTTATTGAAAAATACGGAGGAAAAATAAAAGATACCATGCCTCAAATAAATGCCGTTTTGGTAAAAGTTCCCATTGGAAAAGAAAGGGAATTTATCGATAAAATTTCAAAAGAGGATGTTGTGGAATATGCTCATCTTAACTATCACATACGAGCCTTGGGTTAGGATCCGAAAATTTCAAAAATGGTCGAAAAACTCTATAATGAATCGCCAGGGATAACTGAGCTACCAATTGTATTTCTCATTTCAATTATAAGAATCTTACCTGGCATTAATCACCCCAAACCCCAGTCAATGCAGAGCGAATGCATTTTTCAATGGAACCAAACCTAACATCAATATTGCAGTATGATGGGAGGTAGAATGATAATTTTCCAGAATTTGTTGCAATTGTCTTTATTTTTAGATTTTCTATCGGCATCACGAGAAGGCATGTATCACTTATAACCTCCGCACCGCTCCTCACTATTCTCTCTATGAGATTCCTCTTCATTGCCAATTCCATTGTCTTTCTTGATGTCATTAGCCATAGTTTTGTCACAACTTTCTTGTCTTTTAATAGATTTGCTATATATTCAATTTCATTTATTGATAGGTGGGGGCATCCGATTGCAACGAGGTCTATCTCTCTATCCCTGGTTGAATTTAATTTTATATATGCATCATCTATGGATTCTATCGTTATCTCTCTAAATTCACTCCTCAGCATGTTCTTTATTTTTGCCTCTGGCGTTATATTCTCTATATGATAGAGAGCAATCGCACCAGAAGCGGCCATTGATGCTCCGAGAGCCTTTAACTTATCCCCATCTACCCTCTCTATTCCCCTGAAATATGGTATATTATTCCCAATCTTATTGCCGACTATATACCCCAGCGCCGCAAAATCCGAAATGCTCTCGAGTTTACATTTCACATTTATTAGGAAATTCGCCCTTCTATTCTCATCTAGATGGTAACCATACATTGGCGTTCTGCCAGTTATTGCCGCCGCAAGTGCAGAGATTCCAGATTCTCTGTTCGTTCTCGCTCCCAATACAGAGTTTGCATATACAATCGCAGATGATTCACTCCACGCAATATGCTCATTAAACCCCGGTTTATTTCCAATTAGATAGGGGGTACAGCTACAATCTATTCCAACTCCGATCTTCTTAAACAAATTTATAATTCTGAATTGTTTCTCTGCAAATTTATTAGAAATTTTGAGAGACTTCCATTTCTCCGTATCCATACCACACGGATTTATCGTCGCTTTAACTCTGACCTTCGCGTCTGATAAAAATTCCTCAAGAAATTCAATACCGGCGTCGCCTATATTCTTATAAGAAATTCCGGAGATTTGAGCACTCCCTATCCTTACCATTCTCTCCGCATTATATATCTTCCCCAGGGCGATGAGAATTTCAATTGCCTTTTTTACAGATTTTCCAAATTTTCCATCGAGCATCAATTTTTCCTCCCTCGTTAATTTCATCATTCTCCCAGTTTTATTCTCTTGAATTTTCTCCCATCCATATCAAACGGGATGGTCGCGTCTATACCAACCTTATAGGTTGTCCTATCTTCATTTGCCGATGGATCGAGAGAACTTCCCTTCTCCTTCTTTATGATTAAATCCCTTCCAGCCTGAAATCTCGTTGCAATTGCCCACTCAACCTCTTCCATGTTATGTATGTCGATATCATTATCCACAACAACAACATGTTTCATGCTTGGATGTGCCTTGAACGCCGCGTTTATTGCCTTTTTCCCATCATCCTCGTTTCTCTTATCAATTTTTATAACGCAATGGAGCCATGAACATCCACCGTGAGTGAGCAATACATCTCTGCATTTACACACCTCATTTACCGCATTGTAGATTATTGGTTCGCGGGGCATTCCCATTAGCAATTCGTGTTCCTTAGATGCTGGCAGTAATGCATGGAATATTGGATTCCTCCTATGGGTTATGCAGTCAATTTTGATAACAAATTCCTCTCTCACAATATCATAAGTTTTCGTTATGTCGGGAAATGGTCCCTCCTTATGCTTCCTCATTGTGATATTCCCCTCCAACACGATCTCAGAATCTGCGGGGACTAAAATGTCTTTTGTCTTACACCTAACCAATTCTACTCTTGATAGGGAATTAGCAATTTCCAGTTCATTTGTCTTTATATCTGTAGAAATTGCGGCAGCCAATAATACCGAGAGATCTAGACCGATGCATATCGCAACCTCAATTTCATTTTTTGATTTTTTTATGTACCTATATAAATCCCTATGACAGATCCTGGCAACTAATTCATTTTTTGATATCGGCGATGCCCTGTGAAAACTCATATTAAAGCCGTATTCAGGGTCATTGGCAATGAACACCCCGGATGTTATATAGGGACCCATATCCCGGCTCGTATAGGTTGGAATGGGAATTTCAAACAGATTTGGGTCGTATTCAACTACCTCTTGGCAATTACCATTCTTTATTATCTCTGGTTTGGTTGGATTCTCTATCGCACTTATAATCCTGTGCAATAAATCCCCCGTCCCGACATTTAGAGCAATCGCAAAATTTTCCCTTTTATTGCATAAATTTCCAACGACCCTGTAATTAGAATTCCCAACATTCTCAAATAACACAACTCTGTTTGAATTTTCATTAAGAATTCTCGCGATCTCCAATTTCGGATTTACATTTCTTTCTATCCTCAACAACTCCCCCCTCTCTTCGATTTTATTAATAAATTCTCTGAGACTCATCTCCTACCTTCCCATTTTTTATACAGATTGTGCTCTATTTCCAATGAATCCAAGACCTTGCCAACAATGAAATTTGTCATATCATCAAGGCTCTTTGGTTTGTGATAATAGGCGATATTCGGTGGCAATATTATCGCCCCAGAGATCCTCAACTTAAGCATGTTCTCAATTGCAGACAAACTAAGTGGCGTTTCTCTCGGAACCAAGATCAATTTCTTATTAAATTTTAACATATTTTCTGCACATCTCACAATTAAATTATTGGCGAATCCATTTGCAATTGCAGAGAGTGTTTTCATAGAGCAAGGTATGACCACCATGGCATCTATGTCCTTGCTATAAGAAGAACTCGCCAATTCGGAATCGATCTCCGAATTTCTATAGAATTTTGTACTCAATTCCATTATCCTTTCTAATCTAATATCCTCGAGTTCCAATATGATCCCGGCAGAATTTGAGATGATCACATATCTCTCATGTCTTGCTAAATTCTCCAAGAGTCTCTCGGCAAGCACAGCTCCCGATGCCCCGGTAATCGCAACAATGATTTTCATTCTTATCTTTAATGTATTTAATTATAAAACAACAATGAAATAATAAGGTATTAAAATGCTATATCAGTATAATGTCAAAATTCCAGAGCTCGGAGACTCTGAAAAGAAATTGTTGCGCTCCTTGGAGAATAAATTCCTAATGAAGTATAGTGCAAGATTATCACATTTAAATAGGAGGGACAGGGAGGTACTAGCAAAGGAATTTTTGGTGAATGAACTCTCAAAGATGGGAATTGTGATATCAAGTGAAGATATCAATAAATATCTACAATACACATCAGGATATGGCCTCATAGATCCCCTAGTAAATGATGATGAGGTTGAAGAAATATTTATTAATGGCTGGAGATCTCCCGTTATGATATACCATAGAAAATTTGGAAAGTGTAAGACAAATCTGATATTTGAGAACGAGAATGAATTAGATAGACTCATTGATAAGATAGTAATATTTTGCGGATTTGCAAGAAAAAAGCCAATCTTAGATAGTGTTTTGCCAGATGGTCCAAGGATAAATCTGACATTACCTCCGGTCTCCTATGACAGATCGGTGATTACTATAAGGAAGTATCTCAGAAATCCGCCATCGATCGCAGAGTTGATAATAAACGGTACGATGAGTCCAGATATTGGTGCCCTGATATGGATATGTGTCGATGGTTTTGGCTTGGCACCAAGAAACATTCTAATCGCCGGAGGAACGAGTAGTGGGAAGACGACTCTTCTGAATGCAATTCTGCCATTCTGTAGGGAGCATGAGCGTATAGTTTCGATTGAAGATACTCTTGAATTGGACTTGAGTTATTGTGAGGATTGGGTAAGGACAAATACAACAGAATACGCAGATATGGAGAAATTGATTGAGAATTCCCTAAGATTAAGACCAGATAGAATAATTGTGGGAGAGGTCAGAGGGAGGGAGGCATATAATTTAATAAATGCAATGAATCTGGGGCATACTGGAATGGGGACGATTCACTCGGATAGTTCAAGAGATGCTATACTGAAATTGACCTCTCCACCGATGAATGTTGACCCAAAGATGTTGGCGGTGTTGGATATGATTATAGTCATGACGAGATTCCACGAGGGAAAGGCGTGTAGAAGGTTGGTGACGCATATAGATGAAGTGGGCAATGTTATCGGGGGTCAAGTCCAATTGGGTTCCGTCTATAAGTATAACGCAAAGACAAAAAAGACGGAATTCTCCAGATTTCCCGCCGTAACAATAAACAAGATCGCCGATATCGTTGGCATAACGCCAAAGGATGTAATTGCTGAGATAAAGAGGAGGGAAATCCTATTGGAGTATATGACGGCAAAAGGTATTGTAAAAGAGAGCGAATTCGTTAAATTTATCAGGAAATACTATGAGAATCCCGCGAGTGTATTCAAGCGTGCGATAGATGAGATGAAAACCATTGAAAAGAAGGAACATGAAAAACCTATGGAGGCTAAATGAATCTAACTGAGATAACTGAAGGAAATACAAAACTGCTTATACCGAAACACAGAGAATTGTCCAAGAGAGATGTGGTCTTCTTCAATCCAGAGATGCAATTAAGTAGGGATATATCGGTTATAATTGCGAATACTGTGAAGGCAGAGAAGTTCTGCGATGTTCTCGCTGGAACCGGGGCGAGGGGAATCAGAATTGCAAATGAATCAAAAATTAAGGAAATCGTTATAAATGATAAGAATCCAAGAGCCTATGAATTAATAAGTATGAATAGAAAATTGAACGATGTTGATGTGAGAATTGAAAATTTGGACGCCAATCTCCTCCTATCAAAGGAAAGATTTGATTTCATAGATATTGACCCATTTGGAACCCCGGTTAGATTTATCGACTCCGCATTAAGGTCCATAATGAATAATGGAATTCTCTCGATAACCGCAACCGATACATCCGCATTGTGCGGGACCCATCCCAGGGCGTGCATAAGAAAATACGACTCGATTCCATTGAGAACAGATTATTATAATGAATTGGGTCTGAGGATATTAATTGCTTATATCGGGAGGAGTGCATTGAGGTATAATATTGCAGTAGTGCCGATATTCTCACACTGCACAAGGCACTATTTCAGGGCATATTTGATTGCTAAGAGGTCTCGGAGATTGGCAAACAACACAATAGAGAAGATAAAATTTATAGCACATTGCTTTAACTGTCTAAAAAGAAAATATATCTCACTTAATGAAATAGATGATTTGTATTGCGAGTGTGGTCATAGATTTAGAATTGCTGGTCGTTTGTGGGCGGATACCTTAGCGGATAAGAAATTCTGTGGGGATATGCTAAAAACATTAAGAACATTAAATTCTCTGGGAGAGATTAATTTTTCTCTTGGATTGGAGAAATTAATTGGTCTTATAGGCAGCGAGCAAGATGTTGTAAAACCATATTATGACATACATAAGATATTCAAGAGGCTCAAGATGCCATCCCTATCGATGTCTAAGATAGAGGAAATGTTATCTGAGAATAACATTATCCTTAGACGAACCCACTTCTCGAATATTGGTATAAGGACAGATGCCGATGTCGAGGATTTGTATGCGATTCTTGGTTAGCAATATTTCAAATTATGTGAAATATTGAATTTTTATTTATGAAATTCAATTTTTTAATAGAGATTATTTCAAATTATGTGAAATAACGAGGTTGGGAAAATGGAAAAGCAGAGGGATAAGACTGTAAAGATGGCGATTCCATCTAAGGGTATATGTGATGTGAATGAACTGCTAAGACAGATATTCTGGAGAGAACCTGAGATGGTTAGGCATGCAAGAGAGTTTCTCGACTATGTGAAGGAATGGGGGAGAACTGAGTCTCCATACAGGGTTGAGGAATGGAAAAATTATTGCATAAGGAGGGGGATAACGCAGAGTCAATATCATAACATGTTGAAAAGATTGAGGATGAGTGGTATGATTGAGAAGGTATACAACAAAAATAAAGGGACTCATGAAATTCATATCTCAAGGAAATTTTCGGATATCGTCTTCTCTATGTTCAGGGTCTGGGAGAACTATACGAACAACTAGATCGAAATTTAGAGTTTACTCTTTAGAATTTCTATAAATGTTATGATGATTCCAACTATTATTCCCGCAATTAGCATTCTAACTCCATTAAGTAGTTTATTCTCCCCGGCGATCTCTCCCGTGAAGATTCCCAATGCCAAGAGGATCATTCCAACCATGAGGAAAAAGAGATAAAATGCATCACCTATCATAATAAAATTGATCTCAACCAATATGAATGGTATTAACAGTATCATTGAAACGATGAACGGCGAGAATCCATTAACTATTGCAATCATTAGGCTCTTTCTAAATATCGATTTCCCAACAATGGAATTTCTCAAATCAATTAGCATCTGTCTCTCCAATTCCTTCATCGCCTTTATTCTCTCTGCCCTCTCGGCAAAATACGCGCTCCACACGCCAGAAATTGCTATCGCAACAGATGCACCGAGACATGAAACTATAACGACCTTTGCCTCGTGAATCCCTGCAACGAAGATCGCGGTAATTATGCCGAGAACCGTTAATGCACCATCAAATGAATTTATAATAAAATACCGCCTCGCGATCTCCTCTTTATGAAGTAATTTTATCTCCTCTAAGATTTTCATTTATACTCTCTATAAATTATAAAATAAATTGAATTTAAAAATGAGATTCAAACTTATAATATTTGACTTAGATGGTGTTTTAGTCATCTCCAACAATGTCCATATAGAGGTGATAAGAAGGGTATTAAGACATGTTGGAATAAATAAAAATATAAGAGATGAGGAGATCACATGTCACTTTGGTAAGGCGTATGGGGATGTTCTCAGGGCCATTATGGGAAAAGACTACAGTGAAGAAAAATTGGAAGAGGCATCAAATTACCAATATAAACTCCTCAATTCCGAATGGTTTCTGAAGAAGATAGAGAAGATTCCGGGATTAAGGGAATTCCTTTTGAGATTAAGGAAAAGGAATATAAAAATTGCAATTGCTACTGGAAATGATAGAAGATTCACGGAGAGAATGCTCAGATTTCTGAATATTTCCGACCTCTTTGATTTTGTTGCCACGATTGATGATGTCTCTGAATCTAAGCCCTCTCCCGAGATGATTCAGAAGATAATAAACGCTCTCAATATTAGAAAGGAAGAGGTGCTCTTTGTTGGAGATTCGAGAAATGATGTGCTCGCCGCGAGGAATTCTGGAGTAAGGTGTGCCGTCGTGCTTACCGGTATTCTCACGAGAGCGGACGCCGAGAAGTTAAAACCGGATTTTATAATAGACAATGTCCTGGAGGTTGAGAGAATTATGTGAAAAATTTTTAATCAACAAAGTTCAAATATCTAAATTGAAATGAAAAATATCAAGGCTCAGGTAAGCTTGGAGTTTTTAATGACATATGGATGGGTTATCCTGATACTAATTCTTGCAGTTATTGTCGTCTGGCAGATGGGTCTATTCAATCTTGGCGGTTATGTGAGGCAGGGATACGCTGGATTCTGGGGCTTGGTGCCGACTGCCGGAGACTTTAGATTCCATAATGGAGATTTAGAATTGCCGCTGACAAACCAAGTTGGCGGGTCAGTGAACATAACTGTTGTAAGTGCGACCTTTCAGGGGGTGACAAAAAGTGATACAAGTGTTGTTACCCTCGACCCGGGAGAATCGCGGGTATTTCAAATTCAGAATCTGCCATCAATTCCTTCGGGTTCAAGATATGACATCTTTATCACAATAAATTACACAGACGATAGAATTAATGAGCAATTTACATGCTCCGGCTGGATCTGGGGAACTGCAGAATGACCTCATCCTATAATGTCCGGATTATGCTCCCAACTCTTATTGGTGATAGTTCCTGACTCAATCTTACGGCATCCTCTAATCTGCTATTCGTGCTTGAGTATATCGTAAAGAGTGGGTCTCCAACATTAACACAATCTCCAACACTGACATGCATATATATCCCAGAACCCTTGCTTCTCGGTGCTCCGGCTGCCCTTGCTATCCTCGATATTATTCCATTATCTATATGTCTCACTCTACCCTTGTGTTCAGATGTTATTGTTTCCTCTCGATTTCCTATATCTATGTCATCAACCCCAATCTCCGGGTCCCCACCCTGTGCCTCTATAATCTCCCGCATCTTCTTCTTTGCCCTTCCAGAGTTCAGTATGTGTTCTGCAACACCCCTTCCCTTACCCCTCACAACCCTGCCAGCCAATTCCAACAATGCCCCGGCAAGGTCGAGGGATTTATTTATCAAATCTACTGGACCCTTATTTTCTAATGCCAATAGAACATCTCTCGCCTCCAATGCGGGACCTATCCCAGAACCTATTGGGCATGAACCATCGGTTATAAGACACTCCACCGAGATTCCCAATCTCTTACCAAGCTCGATGAATTTATTTGCCAATGAATTCGCCCTCTTTGTGTCATCAATCTTTGCACCCTTTCCAATCGGGATATCAATTATTAGATAATCCGAGCCAACCGACTTTTTCTTTGCAATAACACTCGCTAACATATGCCCCTCCGCATCCAAGGATAAGGGGTATTCCACCCTTATTATCTTGTCGTCTGCGGGAGCGAGATTCACGGCACCCCCCCACACAATACATGCATTCGCCTTCGATACAATTCTCTTCAATTCATCGACATCAAATTCGACCGGGGCAAGAACCTCCATCGTATCGGCAGTTCCGGCTGGAGATGTGATTGCCCTCGAACTCGTCTTCGGAATTGTCAAACCGGCGGCGGCAATTATTGGAACGATGATCATCGTTGTCCTATTACCAGCAACCCCCCCAATGCAGTGTTTATCGACAATATTATTACCAAAGTCTATCTGTTGCCCGGTCTCGACCATTGCTGATGTTAATGCGACTATCTCGTCCATGGTGTAACCATTGACATAACCGCCAACGACAAACGCACTAAGTTCGATATTACTCAGATTATTATCAACTATATCCTTGATGATTGCTCTTATCTCATCATTGCTTAGAGAGTGTCCATTTAATTTCTTCTTTATGAATTCCACGGATGATGGTCTCTTTGCTCCGATTACATTTATCTTTGAGCCATCTCTAACCCCCAATAGATCCCTAATATCCTCAAATAATCCAATTTCTCCCTCCTTAACAAATATCTTTGTTGTATCTGCTATTGCAACTACCTCCTTACCCCTATACTCAACTACGACCCTTCCAGAGACATAAACGCCCATGTCCTTTGCATCCTCTTCATTCATGACGACGATCGGCATATCTGCCCTTATGGGATAAATTCTCGCTCTCAATTCCATTTTTTATTATTTTTTATTTTTTATCTTGATAATTATTGAATTTGTAGTTGGGTTTATTTATATGAATTTATATATGAATCTATTCTAATCTTTAATAAAGAAATGAAAACGAAAAAAGCACGTAGTGCACCCAAGGGTACGGGGAAAAGGGCTGAGAAAGTGGCAAAGGAGGGTGATAAAGAAAGACAGAGCAAGAAAAGACCGAGCACTGAGAAAAGAACCTCGGATTCGGAGATAGTAATAAAGTCGCTTGGGAGGTCCATACTCGTTGAAGAGGACCTGCAGAAATTGGAGAGAAAGGCAAAACTGAGTGAGATGGAAAAACACAAGAAGAGAATGCCAAGATTGTTTTATAGAAATTTTGTCTATAGGTGTGAAAAATGCATCAGCGAATTTGAACACAAGACGATAGTTCCGATAGTTGAGCATGAGGTCGTTTGTCCAGAGTGTGGAGAGGTTCATATAATAAAGATAGTTCCGGTCTCCAGACACTATGAACTTAGACTACCAAAGGGATTGAGGATTATTGATGTTTCGGAAAAGGAGTAGATTGAAAAATCAAATTATAAATTTGTAGTTGTTTTTTCAATTAATCTTCTTATTTCATTATTTAATTCCTTTGGAAGTCCCAGAATATCAACATCCAGAAAGCCACGAACAATTACTGATGTTGCCTCATCCCTACTCAAACCCCTTGACATCAGATAGATTATCTCCCCCTCGGCAATCTTTCCAATAGCTGCCTCATGAGATAAATCTATATCCCTTCTGTTTCCGATCAATTCTGGGATTGCACGAATCTCTGCGGAATCATCCAATAGAATCCCCCTGCACTCCAAGTGACCCCTCACACCGGAGTTATTTCCAATCAGCATCCCCCTTGCAATTATTCTTGAGTTATCTGTCGCGATTGCCCTCGACACTATCTCGCCTTTACTATTCTTGCCGAGAAGCTCTATCTTGGAGCCAATGTCCATCAATGACCCCCTATGAGAATAGAGAATGGTATTGAATCTTGCCATCGAATCTCTTCCCTTACAAATGGCACTTGGATACATCTGGATATCCCTAACTGGTTTTAATGCGATGTAATTTGATATGAATTTACCATTTTCCTCAATAACCGCGGCACTCCTCGGTCTTACTTTTGTCTCTTCGCTCCAGTTGTGTATCATCGTAAAGTTCAGAGTTGCATTCCTCTTGATGAAGAATTCTGAAATTCCAATGTGCTGTCCGCTTCTAACATCCGGGTGCAGGGTACATCCAGTTATTATTCTTGCATTAGAACCTTCTTCAGCAATTATTATGTTGTGGACATTCTGCTCCATATTTTCTGATGCCATAATTAGGCACGATTGCAACGGCAAATCTATCTTGGCATTCTTCATTATTCTCAGGAAGTATCCCCCCCCAAGATTCTCATCTGCCTTTTTTGTGTATTCGTCCTCCTCTTTATCTACGAGTTTCCAAACATAATTTCTTAACCATTTATATTTCATTAATGCATCACATGTATCCATTATCTCCAATTTTCCCTTAAAATACTCATTTACCTTGGCGATAACCGCAGAATGGTCAATCATCATATATGAGCCAGACCTGTTTCTCGCATCAACATCAATACCGGCCTTCATAGCAGATTCGAGAATCTTGTGGGGCAATTCTGTTAAGGAATCTACTCTTTTCCATTTCTTCATTTTTTTGCCCCTCTAATTAGACACTTAACACATTCTCTATATCCGCTCTTCAATATGTCATGAAATATTACTCCCGGGTTTCCACGACGCGAAATCCTGCCATCAAGTAAAATAAAACCGGTCTTTGCATCTACATGCTCCAATATCTCTCCATGGTGTGTAATTATGAGTGCCGAACCCCCGGTTTCATTTATATATCTCTGAATCTCGTTCCCAATCAATCTAAGACTCTCAACATCAACACCAGAGTCCGGTTCGTCAAGCAATAGCAATTTTGGTCTCATTGACAGTAATTGCAGAATCTCAACCCTCTTCTTCTCTCCACCAGAGAATCCGACATTTATGTCTCTATCCAAGAATCTCGTTAATTTAAATTTCTCAACAAGTTTAAGTTCATTTTCTGTCAATTCCTCATTTACCCTCTTTCTTGTGCATATCCTCAATATATCTCTCAATTTAACCCCAATTATCTCTGGGGGATTCTGAAATGCGACGCCAATCCCCAAACTTGCACGCTCATTCATCTCGAGATTCGTTATATCCATGCCATTGAATATTATTCTGCCATCGGTTATTTTATAATTTGGTGAGCCGAGAATTGACATCAACAGTGTTGTCTTGCCGGCACCATTAGGTCCAAACAACACGCAGACTTCATTCTTAGAGATTCCAAAATCAATACCCTTTAGAATTTCTTTGCCCTCAACCTCGACATGGAGATTCTCTACTCTTAGAATTTCCATTCTTTAGTAGGTTACCTCACGAAAATCCACGAATGCTCCAACATCTGTTACAGATTTCATCTCATTCTCAAGAATCGATAAATGCCTTTCCTCCTCCTCAATAATCCTTCTCAAGGCATCCTTAACATACCCTGGAAATTCCTCATTAAGAAGATTCTTATATAATTTTATACTCTGTTTTTCAACATATATCGCCCTATTCAACACATCCAGTAAATCATACTTTTCAACTATCTCGTCCTTATCGATTACTTCTGCAGATATATTCCCGCTCTCAATCTCACCAATTTGATATTCCTCATCAGAATCCATGAGGTATTTATTCTTCAAATTAATGACTATGTCTCTATGCTTAGACTCCTCATTTGCAAGGAAATTGAACATATCCTTGGCTTCCTTATCCCTAACCTTCAAAGCACACTCATTATAGAAGAAATGATTCTCTTCCTCGAGATGTATCGCAAAATCAAATATAATGCCAATAATATTGGACTTATCCTCCATAATAAATCCCCGATATTCCTTTATTTATTTGCGCCTTATAGAATAATAAATCTAAAATTAATAAATTCCGGAATATTCGGAAAATGGATAAAAAGAGGAGGGCCTTAAAGATACTCGAAATCCTAAAAAAGGAGTATCCAACTGCAACAACGGAGTTAAGATATAAGAATCCACTACAACTTCTAATAGCAACAATTCTCTCCTCCCAATGCACTGATGAGAGGGTAAATGCGGTCACAAAAGATTTATTCAAGAAGTATAGGACTGCCGAGGACTTTGCAAATTCCGATATAGAGGAATTGGAGGAGATGATAAGATCGACTGGATTTTATAGAAACAAGGCAAGAAACATTAAATCTTGCTGTAGGATGTTGGTTGAGGAATTCAACTCGGAGGTTCCAAGAACGATGGATGAATTAACAAGATTGCCGGGAGTTGCAAGAAAAACCGCCAATATCGTTCTTTATCATGCATATGGTATAAACGAGGGAATTGCAGTTGATACTCATGTGAGGAGGCTTTCCATTAGATTAAAACTTTCTAAAGAAAAGAATCCCGAGAAGATTGAAATGGATTTGATGAAATTAATTCCACGAAGGGAGTGGGGGATATTCTCCAATATATTAATCTTGCACGGTAGATATGTTTGCAGGGCAAAAAAACCAGACTGTGAGAATTGCAAGATAAATCACCTGTGTCCATCCGCATTCAATACCTAAAGACGAGATGATAATGACGCTTGAGGAATATAGAAGGAAAAGGGATTTTAGTAAGACGGGTGAACCCGAGGGGAAAATAGAGAATGCCAAGGATAGAGTGGAGAGGATATTTGTTGTTCAAAAACACAAGGCAACTCATCTACACTATGACCTCCGCTTGGAGATCGACGGCGTGTTGAAGAGTTGGGCTGTCCCAAAGGGGCCACCACTCCGTGAAGGAATAAAGAGATTGGCGGTTCAGACGGAAGACCATCCAATAGAATATGCCGATTTCGAGGGAGTGATTCCGGAGGGGGAGTATGGCGCCGGAACTGTGGAAATATGGGACAAGGGAACATTTATCGCAGAAGAAATAGATGACAATAAGATAATTGTAAATCTAAACGGAACCAAGATGAACGGCAGATACATTCTCATAAAATTGAAACCAAGTCCGAGATTAAAGGGCGAGAATAATTGGCTATTATTCAAAAAGGAAAAATAAAGATGAAATTAAAGGCGAGAACCATAAATTCTGGAACTGCAAGTGGGATCGCTCTCGTATCCAAGGAACCTCTATCCTTTTTTGGCATGATAGATCCCGAAACTGGGAAAATTATCGAGAGGGGGCACGAATTGGAGGGGGAGAGTATAAAAGACAGGATTCTCGTCTTTCCATATGGCAAGGGTTCAACTGTCGGGTCCTATGTGCTCTATAGATTAAAGAAGAATAATTTGGCACCAAGGGGAATAATAAATTCGGAATGCGAACCGATTATTGCCATTGGTGCGATAATATCGGATATTCCATGCGTAGACAAGGTGGACATCTCAAGAATAAAGACGAATGATAAGGTAACCATAGATAATGATTTGGTGGTTATCAATGAATGAATTGATAGTATTGAAGTTGGGTGGTTCGGTAATAACAAGGAAGGAGGAGAAGGAATTTGAGATAAATAGCGAAAATTTAAAAAGAATTTCTAAGGAGATCGCAAACGCATTGAATGAGAGGGATTTTGGACTCGTGATCGTTCATGGAGCGGGGTCCTTTGGACATCTTCCAGCAAAGAGATATGAACTATATAAGGGTCTCAGAAATAAAACCCAATTAATGGGATTTTCAATTGCACATAAATCAATGCAGTATCTTAATCTTCATGTTATTGATTATCTCCAGAAATCTGGAATCAATGCAATTCCTTATCAAGCATCGGCGGTTGGAATCCTGAGCAATGGGAGATTGGTTCATTTTCCAACAACAATAATCAAGAAACTTGTAGAGATGAATATCGTCCCAGTAAGCCATGGCGATGTCCTAATAGATGAAAAGATGGGGATAGGTATTCTCTCGGGAGACCATTTGGTGCCATACTTGGCAAAAAAATTAAATGCTACGAGAGTGATAATTGCCACCGATGTTGATGGAATCTATACCAAAGACCCAAAAAAGAACGAGGACGCAGAATTCCTTAGGGAAATAAATTCTAATACAATTAGTAAAATAGAGGAGATCGGAACATCAAATGCGATAGATGTGACTGGAGGTATGAAGAGAAAGCTACAGGAGCTCCTCGAATTGGTGAGATTTGGGATAGAATCGGAGATCATATCCGGAACTAAACATGGAATCTTAGAAAGGGCATTAAAGGGGGAGAGAAATTTGGGCAGTATTATAAAATTTTAATTAGAGATAATTTAATTAGAGATAATTCAATGGGGGCGCAGATAGATAAGTGTGAATATTTGTCAAAATCGAGACACTTTCCTTTCCAAGGGTGGTAAGGTATGCGGGGCAAGATTCCCTTTAAATTTTAAAGTCTCAATCTATTTATTATTATAAAGTTTAGAGTTTTCTCAACTTTACGGTCTCATTGTTTTTTTTAAAACAAAAAATATGGAGTAGTGAATGTATAATGGCAAAAAAATCTGTTTGTTTATTATCTGGCGGATTAGACTCAAGTGTTACATTAGCAATTGCTAAGAGCGAGGGGTATGAGATTTATGCGTTGACCTTCATCTACGGGCAAACGCACTCCAAGGAGGTAGAATCATCTAAGAAGGTCGCAATGTATTTTGGAGTTGAGGAACACAAAATTGTAAATTTAGACCTTTCTGGAATAGTAAAATCCGCTCTCACCTCCGATTTGGAAATCCCCACTGGAAGAACAACCGAAGAAATAGTGGGTTGTGAGGAGATTCCACCAACCTATGTCCCAGGCAGGAATATAATCTTTCTGAGTTTGGCTCTGGCATATGCTGAAACCATAGATGCGGATTCGATCTTTATAGGCTCAAATGCCATTGATTTCTCCGGCTATCCAGATTGCAGACCAGAATTCTTTGAGAAATTTCGAGAGTTAATTGAGGTTGGGACAAAAAGGGGGGTAGAAGGAAAACCCATAGAGATAAAGACTCCGATAATAAACCTTACCAAGGCGGAGATAATAAAGAGGGGTCTTTCCCTGGGAGTTCCGTTTGAACTAACATGGAGTTGCTATCTTGGGAAAGAAAAGGCCTGTGGCAAATGCGACTCCTGTGTTCTACGATTGAAGGGATTTAGGGAGGTTGGATATGAGGACCCAATCGAATACGAAGATAGTATTTGAGGTAAAGGAGATATTCCAAAGTATTCAGGGAGAGGGTCTAATGCTCGGAATTCCGATGAACTTCATTAGATTTGCCAGATGTAATTTAAAATGCAAGTGGTGTGATACGGATTTTAGTGATGGGAAATTCCTAACACCGAATGAAATCTTGTCGAGACTAAATAAAAAATTGAAATGGGTCTCCCTGACTGGAGGTGAACCGATGCTTCAAGAAAATTTAATCTATTTAATTGAGAAATTGCATGAGGAAAAATTTAGTGTTTTATTAGAGACCAATGGAAGCATATTTAATAAAAAAATTCTCGATGATTCAGACTTCATATCCGCAGACATAAAACCGCCATCAAGTGGGAATCCAGTATTTGATGATAGAGTAGTCAGATACTGCATTAAAAATCCGGAAAGGAGTCAATTAAAGATGGTGATAAAGGATGGGAACGATTTGAAATTTTTTAAGCAAATCTATAATAAATACGATGGCAACTATGAAAATTGGATTCTGCAGCCAGAGTGGAATTCAATAAGTAAATTATGCGGTGAAGGAATTTTGATGGAGATCGATGAGAATGTTAGGATCATACCCCAAATCCATAAGATATTAAATTTGAGATAAAAATGAGATAAAATGCAAGACTCTAAACCGGAGATAATGAAGAATCTTGACAGGGTGGGCATAACTGGTTTAAGGACGATAGTGATGACCAAATGGAAGGGAAAGAGATATAATTTCGTTCCAGATATAGAATTGACAATTGACCTCGAAAAGGAGAAAAAGGGGGTGCATATGAGCAGATTAATCGAGTCTGTAATCGAGTGTATTGAAAGTGAAATTGAAGTGAGACACAATTCACTTGAGGAATTGGAGAGGCACATCCTTGAGAAATTGAAGGAGAAACACCCATATAAGAAATCCGAGATCGAGATAAAGACGGAATTGGTTATACCAAAAAAGACCCCGGTCACAGGGAAATTATCAATGGAAACCTACGATATATCGGTAAAATTATTTTATGAGAATGGCGAGTATAGGAAGAGGTTGAGGGTTGGTGTTATTGGAAATACGGTTTGTCCCCATGCAATGGAGAAGAACGAAGGAAAGACGCACATGCAGAGAGCCTATTCAATATTAGAAATCGAAACGAGCTACGATAATGAGATAGCCCTCGAGGACATGATCGATTGTGTCGAAATCTCATTTCCTTCTAGAGTTTATACCCTACTAAAAACAGAGGATGAGAAATATGTCGTGAAAAAAATGTTTGAAAATCCAAAATTTGTTGAGGATGTGACGAGGTCGATTCTTGACAATGCGAAGAAGCGATTTAAAAATTGCAGGATAAAGGCAAAGACCATAAGCGAGGAATCTATCCACAGGCATAATGTGATGGCAGAGGGCTCCTGTGAATCCTAATTTTCCATCTTATATTTATTATTTACAGAAATTATTAATGCCCCTCATGGGGTCACCTCACCGAGATATGAAATCTCCTTTGATCCATGAAGTCGAGGGTTAGTGAGGGGTTACACCCATCCATTACAATTAAAATGGTCTATGTTCGTGCAAAGGAGATAAAGGGGAAAAGATACTATTATCTCGTGAAGTCGAAGAGAGAGGGTTCGAGGGTAAGGCAGATTACACTTAAGTACTTGGGAAGTACGCATCCAGACGAAGAGACTATAATGAAATTGAAGAATAAATACGAGAAAAATTTGAAGAATTAACCCAAAACCCTTCCAATTTCATATAAACTTAGATCATTCTTTTTACATATCTCCAGGATATCCTCGTATTTTTCTGGAGAAATAAAAATCAGGAAATTATCCAAATTTCTCGTCATAGAAAATGGGATCTCATCCTCAATATCGAATTTCATGTTGGATTTCTTTGAGATTTCATATAATGTTGCCACTAAACCGCCCTTCGTTATATCCTTTGCCGCATTTATCTCTATCCCCCTGTCTATGATCTCAAACCACGCATCAAAGAGTTTTTTAGCCTTTTCTATCCTCTCCTCCCGTTCTCCCCAGATCGGCTCTCCAAGAACAAGAATGATGTCATCCCTCTCCGGCGTCGAATCTCTTATCGGTTCATCTATTATTAATTTTCCAACAACGGTTATATTGCATCTTGGTTCCGCATCCTCAAAGAGTGTATTCCCACCGAGGATCGGAATTCCCAATGCCATCGATTGCTCTCTTAGGCTCTTTACCATTTCCCTTATATCATCTTCATTTCCGATCAATGTGTCCATCGCAAACAACGGGACTGCACCCTTAACTACAACATCGGTAGATGCGTGAATCAGCGCGGATTTCATGACCAATCTCTTTTTATATGGGCCATCGACACTGATGACCAATTTTCTGTTTCCAAATTCAACACAGACAGAATCGTCCCATGCCCTTATACCCAAGATTATATCAAGAGAGTTGGAGAGGGAATCCATATCATAGAATTCTTCATAAAGCCAATTCAGAGATTCTACATACTTATCGATATTCATTTCTTCCCTCTGCTCTTTTTTGTCTTTCTCCTCCTCTTCTTCTTCACTTCCCTCTTATCGGACTCTGATTTCAGACGATTGAGGTGCCTAACTAATCCCTCTAACTCGTGGGCGATGTCATGACCTATCTGTGTTAGTGTAATGTACTTAACCCTGCCACTCTTCTTTAATTCAATGATCTCGTTACTCTCAAGAATCTTGAGAATCTTTAGCATATGTGTATAAGTGCAGTCAGTCTCCTTTGCAAGAACCGATGCGTATTTCCCCTCGGATTCCCTCAAACTGAGTAGGGTTCTCAACGGCTTCTCGTGAAGGAACAACGCAATTATGTCTTTTCCCATTTTTAAATAATTTATAT
>QMZM01000009.1 GCA_003663175.1 Candidatus Altarchaeales archaeon
ACTATATACTGGTAAATATTATATAAAAAGTTTTACCCTATATAGGAAGTTTTTTATATCTTCCCGCAACTTCTATAGCGGAATAAACCTCATCTCCTTGCCTTTAAACTTCTCCCTGCCTTCATAATTAATCCCATGTCTTACAGATCAGTGAAATAATACTCTTGTCCATATAAATCTTCTTGAGCTGCGGGAATCCTTCGGGTGGTTTTGTGGCTGTAATGAACACCCTATACTTTATGTATACTGCGGACATATCCAATAAATCACAGGACTCCGAGATTAAACTTGTGCCTCTCGAGCATCGAGCACTCTGGGGCATTCTCTAATCTTATCTGCAGCAGGCTCGCGATGATTAAAGTAATGGGAAGCTAACATACAATACCACTTCTTCTCTCTTGAGAACGAGATGGATTCCTGGACATGTCCTATAAATCAAATTCCTTCTTAACCTCATTCGTAGCCTTAACCATCACCCTAAGCTTTTCAAATGCAATATTCCTTGGCAAAAGCTTTAGACCACAATCTGGATCAACATAGAGTTGATCTGGTTCAACTATATCCAGAGCCATTTTTATTGCTCTTTTAACCTCCTCGACGCTCTCAACCGTCTTGCTATGAACATCTATACAACCAAACCCCAAATCCTTATCATAATCGTAGTCTTCTAAAATCTTCAGATCTTCAAATTTTCTGTTTGCAAACTCAAAATCGATTTGATCTACCTTGAAGTCAAGAATATCTGGGAATATTGCCCTGTAATCTCCATAACATATGTGCATACCAATGTATGCCCTAATACCTTTTACCATAATCTCCACGGCATTCTTAGCAATTTCGAGTTCTTCCGGATGTGTTGGAATTGCCGGTTCGTCCAGTTGTATATAATTGGCTCCAACCCTTACCAACCCTCTGAACTCCCTGTTCAAAACCTCTGCCAAGGCATAAATGGCTTCCTCCCTCTTCAGATAATACTCATTGAAGCTCCAATCAACTATTGTATATGCGCCCGTTATCGGAACCTTTATATTTCTATCTGTTATACTCTTGAGGTATAGAAAATCATCTATCACAAGTTTCTCTCTATATTCGAGTTCACTCACTATGGATGGTTTTGGGTAGTATGCATTACCCCACACCCTTACCTCACCGTAAATTTTAAAACCATCGATCCTTTCAGCAAAGTATGATACCATTTCTTCCCTCCTCATCTCTCCATCCCATATTATATCCACCCCAGCGATCTCATGATCCTTAACAACAGATTTTACAGAATCCATATAAGCCTCTTCCATCAGACTCTTATCTATCTTACCCTCCCCGTACATATTTAGGATTTCTAAAAGCCATTTAGGTTTTGGATAACTACCTACGACTGTTGTCTTCATATTATCACACCTCTAAGTTTTGTAAGTAATTCCATCTTCTCATATGCCTTTACTCTCGGTAAAAACTCCAATCCGGTATTCGGAGATGTATAAACAATTTTGAAGTTATCGCTGGAAACTATCTTCTCAAATTTTTCTTTAAGGTCATTAACTTTTTCGATTTTTGTGTTTCTCCCATCAACAATACCAATGTTTATCGAATGTATATCGTACTCTCTAACGACATTCAGATTCTCTTCATATCCCTCAACGAAGTCCAATCCTATCACATCAAAACCGAAATCCAAGACCTCTGGAAAAATATTCTCCGCAGAACCGAAGTAGGTCATGAGAATGGTTTCACTCTTAACTCTCGTAATTTCTTTGAAAATTTCTTCTAATAATCCAAGTTCATCCCTTTTTGCATAAATCAACGATGGTTCATCTATCTGGATATATTTAACACCCATAGACTCGAGTCTTTTTATCTCCTCTCTAATTGCCCTGCACATATCCCAGAGAAATTCATCATATTTCTTATAAAACATATTCTTAGATAATTTTGTTATGGTATAACAGCTTAAAACAGCCTTGATATCCCTATAAATCTCAAATGCAACATCGAGGTCATAAAGGATTTCCGCACTTCTTTTAATCTTTGCTCTTGTAATTGGGATTCTATAGTAAAGATTATTATCAAAGTATCTAATTAGACCGTTCATTTCAAATCCATCCAATCGAGATGCTATCGTCAAAAGGAAGTCGTGCCAAATGAGTTGACCATCTGTGGGTAGGTCTATTCCGGCCCTCCTCTGTTCATCCAGGATCTCAGATATCGCCTTCTTCATGATTTCTTCATCCACCTTTACATTTAATTCCTTCTGAAGTCCCTCAACCTTCCTTAAATAATCTCTGAACCATTCTGGGCGAGGATAACTACCTACAACCGTAGTAGTAACATTCATACTATCACCATATCTTCCATCACAAAATTCTCTTCACATTTTTAATAGATTATGACATTTGGGTTTATAAACGAGAATGGAAGTCAATCTAAGGACAATTTGGGGGACAGTAAGATTTAATTTTTTTAATTTTCCTCTATAAAATAAATTACAAATAAAAAAATTTACAATAAATTAACAAACAAAAATGGAGGTAAAATTAATTTCTTATACAAAAAATCCAGATAGGGTCTGTGCATCCGCAGCCTTTACATCATGGAAGAAACTCTCCACAAAAGAACTCTTTGAGGAGTTAACTGATAGGGAGGTTGATGATTTTCTTAGGAAGGTTATTGGATTTGGACATCTTTCAGTTACAGAGCATGCAAGTTTCACCTTTTCAGTTTCCGGGATTTCAAGGGCATGTTCTCATCAATTGGTCAGGCACAGAATTGCTTCCTACACACAACAATCTCAGAGATATGTAAAATTTAAAAAGAATGAACTTGAGTTTATAACACCGAGGACAATAGAAAGAAACAAATCTTTGTATGAAGAGTATAAAAGCATTATGGAAAAAATCTCTGAATTTTATGAGAAATTATTGAAAGAGAATATACCCGCAGAAGACGCTCGCTATGTTATTCCAAATGCCGCAACTACTAATTTAACCGTAACGATGAATGCTCGTGAATTATTACATTTTTTTGGTTTGAGACTTTGCGAGCGTGCTCAATGGGAGATAAGGGAATTGGCAAAAATGATGTTAGACGAAGTAAAGAAGGTTGCGCCAATACTTTTTGAGAGTGCTGGACCGAGATGTGAGAAATTGGGATATTGCCCCGAGGGAGAATTGTCCTGTGGGAGATATCCTCCCAAGGAGAAGATAATAAAGCAATAAATAGATGAATTTTTAAATTTTAAATTTAAATTAAATTAGTAGAAAAGATAAAAATCTTGATTAATTGATAGAATTTGATGGGAATGGGGTAGGAGACCTCGTCGGCCTGTTTAATTCACTACCCCGATGATTTCTACAGGCTTAATTTAATCGTGTGGATGCAATTCACAATTCAATATTGTGGATGAAGGGTCGATTACATTCAATGTAGATGAGACCATGCATAGGTAATTCGCCAGAATGAGTGTATTGGTTAAGCCATGCGGTGGATGGTTTGGCTTGATCGCCGACGAAGGACGTGGCAAGCTGCGATAAGCCTTGGCGAGGCGCACGCAGCCTTTGACCCAAGGATCTCCGAATTGCTCCGGAGGGAGCGGGAACGCGGGGAATTGAAACATCTTAGTACCCGCAGGAAAAGAAAGCAATAGCGATTCGGTGAGTACCGGCGAGGGAAAGCCGAGGAGGGCAAACTGAATGCCTTCTCGAAAGAGGAGGTAGATGTGGTGCGACCCTAGTTTAGACCTTCCTCGGAGAAGACGAAGTTCTCTGGAATGAGACGCCGTAGAGGGTGAAAGCCCCGTAGTCATAATCCGAGATGGTCTATAGGGCTCGGGAGTAGTGAGCATTGGATATTGCTCACGAAGGTTGGAGACATTAACTCCAAACCCTAAATACGTATCAAGACCGATAGCGCACTAGTACCGTGAGGGAAAACTGAAAAGGATCCCTGACAGGAGGTGAAAAGAACCTGAAACCGCATGGCGATAGTTAGACACAGCTACTTATACCTGTGTGAATGGAAAGAGCACAGGTTGGGTAGTTGTGTCGTTCGTCTTGAAACATGAGGCAGGGAGTGTATGTCCACGGTGACCCGAGAGGGGCAGGGAAACCGATATGTCCGCAGCACTTTATAGTGCGAGGGACATGGTACAAAATGCCATTAATCGTGGGCATACGACCTGAAACCAGGCGATCTAACCCGAGGCAGGACGAAGCCCTACATCAGTAGGGTGGAGGTCCGATAGAGATGCTGGGCTCAGTCCGCTCTCGTGACCTCGGGATAGGGGTGAAAAGCCAATCGAGCCTGGTGATAGCAGGTTCCTCCCGAAATAGCCCTCAGGCTAGCCCGGCCGGAGATAGATCATGGGGTAGAGCACTGATTGGGTAGGTAGGGGGCGAGAGCCCTCACTATCCTGTCAAACTCCGAACCCATGGTCGTCGTAGAAGGCCGGAGAAGGGGCCGGGGGGTAAGCTCCTGGTCCGAAACCCAAACAAGGGTGCTTGTGGTTAAGGCCCCCAAATGCCGACTAAGTGTAAATAAGGGCGTCTTAGGTCTAAGACAGTGAGGAGGTTAGCTTAGAAGCAGCTATCCTCTAAGGAGTGCGTAACAGCTCACTCACCGAGACCTAAGGCCCCGAAAATGGACGGGACTAAGTCGGCTGCCGATACCACAATGCTCTCCCAAAGAGGAGAGATCATGTAGGGAGGTGCCTTGCGGGAGCAGAAGTCTCTCCTTGAGGAGGGGTGGATCCCGCAGGGATAAGAATCCTGCCAGTAGTAACAGCAAAGCAAGGTGAGAATCCTTGCCACCGAAAGGGCCAGGGTTCCTCAACAATGTTCGTCAGTTGAGGGTTAGTCAATCCTAAGACCTGTGTAATTCACGACAGGTCGAATGGGAAACTGGTTAATATTCCAGTACCGTGTGGGTACATGCGGCAACGCAAGGTTGTTTCCCGACGCTTTGGGGTAGCCCAAGTACCCTCGTCTGGGTACCTAAGCAGGATAGGGTTGTGGAGTCTCGTAATGAGGAGAAACAACCCAAACTGCGAATGGCTCCCGTATGGGAGTTTGGGCAATCCCCGGAGCCCATGAAAAGGGAAACGATCGGATCCCACACGATTGTACCGAGAACTGACACAGGTGCCCCTAGGTGAGAAGCCTAAGGTGTGGCGAGGGTAACTCTGCCTAGGGAATTCGGCAAATTAGCTCCGTAACTTCGGGATAAGGAGTGCCTGCTCTTCGCGGAGCAGGTTGCAATAACAAGGGGGGTCCGACTGTTTAATAAAAACGTAGGTCCCTGCAAGTTCGTAAGGATGAGTACAGGGGTTGATACCTGCCCAGTGCAGGCACCTAAAACCTCCGTTCAAGGAGGCGAAGGGCCTGTAAACGGCGGGGGTAACTATGACCCTCTTAAGGTAGCGAAATTCCTTGCCGCTTAATTGGCGGCCCGCACGAAGGTTTAACGAGACCCCCACTGTCCCAGGCAGAGGCTCGGTGAACCTACTATTCTGGTGCACAGGCCAGAGACTCCCAGTGGGACGCGAAGACCCCGTGGAGCTTTACTGCAGCCTGTCGCTGAGTTGTGGTCAATATTGCGCAGCGTAGGTGGGAGGCATCGAAGCTACCCTTTCGGGGGTAGTGGAGCCAAAAGTGAGACACCACCCTTTATTGGCTACAACTCTAACTCCTTTGGAGGACAACGGCAGGTGGGCAGTTCGGCTGGGGCGGTACACCGTTGAAAAGGTATCAACGGTATCTAATGGTTGGCTCAGACGGGTCAGAAATCCGTCGTAGAGGACAAGACCAAAAGCCAGCCTGACCAGATTTCGAACACCAAGAAATCTGGCCTCGAAAGAGTAGTCTAGCGAACCCCGATACCCTATTAATGGGGGTTCGGGCTGATGGAAAAGCTACCCCGGGGATAACTGAGTGGTCGCGGGCAAGAGTACACATCGACCCCGCGGCTTGCTACTTCGCTGTCGGCTCATTCCATCCTGGGTGTGCAGAAGCACCCAAGGGTGGGGTTGTTCGCCCATTAAAGGGATACGTGAGCTGGGTTTAGAACGTCGCGAGACAGTTTGGCGGCATCTACTGGGAGTGTTGCCTATCTGAGGGGAAGGTCCATTTAGTACGAGAGGAACAATGGACCGCAGCCTCTGGTCTACCAGCTGTCTGACAAGGCATGCTGGGTAGCCACGCTGTAGTCGGTAAGGGCTGAAAGCATCTAAGCCCGAAACGACCCCCAAATAAGAGATAGGCATGGGCACCTGTAAAAGACAGGTTTGATAGGCGGGGGGTGTAAGTGCCGAGGCAACGAGGCATTCAGCCCACCCGTACTAATCGCCCATACAACCAATACACTCATGGCAAAGAATTACCTATGCATGGTCTCAATTTGGAATTGGTCGTGGTTATGGGGCTGCCGCCCTGTATAGGGTGAGGAAGTTCCGTCCACCAATCTTACAAAAAATATTAGCGAGAGCTAAGGCAACACCACAGAGACGAGACGGCTCATCCGCAAATGATAATGATAGATATTTCTTGAAGATGCAATGAGCCTTATGAAACGCAGGTGTTGCCTCGTCTTGGTGCAAGGCATTATGCCGCTTAGACAAATGCCCCACAGCCAGAGCCATCCGGGGGGATGGCGCTTTAAAGGCTGACAGAAGACGGGCTAAAACCACAGCCAGTTCCAAATTTTTATATCCGTATTCTCTATCTCTTTACTAAAATGATTGTAATGAAGTTTGGCGGAACATCAATCGGTTCTGAAGAGCAAATTTCCAGGGTTGTGGATTTAATAATAAATGAAAAGAGAAAAAAGGTCGTGGTAGTTTCTGCGATGGCTGGCGTAACCGATAAACTTTTATATATCTCAAAACACATAGTCGATTTACCGGTGAGTATCGTTGATAAAGAGGTGGATAAATTCTATAACGAAATTCTATCATTGCACAAATCAACAGCAAGGGGGATTATCGACAATAAGAGATTATTAAATAATACATTGAACAAGATCGATGAACTGGCAGAAAAATTGAGAATAACTCTACTCGGGGTTGGCTATTTAGAAGATTTATCACCAAGGTCATTGGATTACATCCTATCATTTGGTGAGAGATTTTCCGTTCTTATTCTTGCTGGTGCATTGGAGTCGAGAGGTATTAGAGTTAAGGCATTGACGGGATTTGAAGCGGGAATTATAACCGACTCTAATTTTGGTTTGGCAAGACCCATATTCTCAAAGATAAAATATTCGATAAAGGAGAGATTAGAGCCTATGTTAAAGAGGGGGATTCTACCGGTTGTAACTGGATTCATTGCCGCCGACGAAAAGGGCAGAATAACGACACTTGGCAGGGGAGGTTCAGATTATACGGCATCTCTAATAGCAAGATATCTGAATGCTGAAGAGGTACAGATATGGACCGATGTTGACGGTATTCTTACAACGGATCCAAAGATAGTTAAATCTGCAAAATTAATACCGGAGATTTCATATATTGAGGCAATGGACCTCGCATATTTTGGAGCAAAGGTAATTCACTCAAAGATGATAGAGCCGGCAATGGATGCCGATATACCAGTAAGAATAAAGAACACATTCAATCCCGAGTGTGAAGGTACGCTGATAGTGAGCAGGCAGGAGAAGGTAGAGAGTGTAGTAAAGGCGGTTACAATGGCAAAGGATGTTTCAATAATAAATCTGAGGGGCTTGGGTATGGCAGAAACTCCAAATATTGCTGGCAGGCTTTTTAGCACTCTTGGTGAGAAAAATATAAACATAATAATGATATCTGGCTCTTCAGAATCAAATCTATCATTTGTTATAAGAAATTCCGATGTTGAAAGGACCCTTGACCTTTTGAATGACAAATTTATAGGGAGCGATATAAAGGCAATAGAGGTATTGAATGATGTGTGTATTATCACAGTTGTTGGTGTTGGAATGGCTGGAACGAAGGGGATCGCCGCAAAGATATTTCAGACAGTTGCCGATAATGATGTGAATATAATAATGATAGCCCAGGGCTCTTCAGAGGTTAACATTTCATTTATTGTGAGGGAAGAGGATGGCGAAAAGGTTTTGAGGGCATTGCACAATAGATTCATCGAATCTTCTACAAAATAAACCCTAATAAAAATTTAATCCTAAAATTTCAAATAATATAATAAAATTCTATGCACATTCAAACCAGGATGAAATCTCAATTAATAGACAAGGTTGTCAAGGTGCTGAGTAATGCCGGATTCCAGATATCTGATTGTAGTGAAACGAGGAGTTGTTTCAATATAATTGCAAAGAGGGATGTGCTATTATTCATAAAGATAATGAAAAATGTCGAGGGATTAACAAAGGAAACATCTATTGAATTGAGGAGAATTTCATCACTCCTTTCTGCCATACCCCTCATCATAAGCGAATATATGAAATCTGTGATGCTATCTGATGGAGTAATATACTCAAGATATGGAATCCATGTAATGAATCTAAGAACCTTGGAGAGAATTATAGATGAGGAATTACCCATCATATACTCAATCCGTGGAAATTACTGCATGAGAATTGATCACAGAATGCTGGCAGACTTGAGAAGGAGTATGGGAATGACACAGGATGAATTTGCCAGGGAACTTGGTGTTTCTAAGCAGTCCGTCTACAGATATGAGAACTTCGGTAGAATCTCTCTCAGAATAGCAAAAAGAATTATGAGTTTACTAAATGAGGATATTGCAATTACAAGTAATCTTCAAAAAATTGAATTGCAGATAAGAAATTTCAGATACGATTTCAGACATAATACAGAGAAACATTTCGAACATAATATGAGAAATTTATCATCACTCAAACAGATCGTATTGAGGGAATTAAAGAATATGGGCTTTTCTGCACTCTCAATCAGGGCGCCATTTGATGTGTTCGCAATAGAAAATGAAACGGAAAGTGAGAGGATATTTCTATTGGTCAGTAACGATTCCAGAAGGTTGGGGAGGAGAATTGAAATACTCAGAGAGATATCCGATATGGTGGGGGCATATAGAGCATGTATAAGTGACAGAAAATCATATGAAAATTCAGATGTAACGATAATGAAACCAAATGAGCTGTTTGAGATTTCGGATACCACTGAATTTATTCAGAGAATATCAAATTCATAAGATTTTTTTTAATTTATAAACATTCAAACCTATATATAATCACATAATAAAAAGAAAAGAATAAAAAGAGGGACAAAAATGTTCCCATGGAGGAGAAGAAGGGATTGGTTCTTTGATGACTTCTTCAAGGAATTTGAGGAGGAATTTAGAGAGATAGAAAAGGACATAATGAGGATCATCGAGGAAACGATGAAGATACCCACCACCGATCTAACAAATACGAAGCCCTATATCTACGGTTTTTCTATAAGGGTCGGTCCGGATGGAGAGCCGCGAATTGAGAGGTTTGGCAATATTCCAAATGTTGGTCTATCATCTAGTGATGAAAGAGAGCCACTTGTTGATGTAATTGAGGGTAAGGATGAAATCACAATTGTTGCAGAGATTCCGGGCGTTGAGAAGGATGATATAAAGTTAAGTATTGGAAGAAGATCCATCGAGATCAGGGTTGATAATGAAAACAGGAAATACTATAAGAGGCTAAACCTGCCATGCGAGGTAATACCGGAGAAGGCAAGGGCAAATTACAAGAATGGTGTACTTGAGATAAAGGTTAAACGACTTGAGAGTAGCGATAGTGATTCGATAAATATTAAGATCGAATAAATTTTGGCGATATATATTTTTTATCATTTATAAACATTCAAACCTATTGTTAATTTCACATTCAATTTCAAATTAAAAAATTAAAAAAATAAAAAATTAGGAGGTGTGGAAAATGGCGCAGATTGCGGGACAACCAATATTTATCCTTCCAGAGGGGGCATTAAGAACCACTGGAAGAGATGCACAGAGGCAGAATATCATGGCTGCGAGGGCCGTTGCGGAGGCAATAAGAACTACTCTGGGACCCAAGGGAATGGATAAGATGCTTGTTGATGATTTGGGGGATGTTACAATAACAAACGATGGAGCGACAATTGTTGACGAGATGAATGTTGAGCATCCAGCGGCGAAGATGGTGGTTGAGGTTGCGAAGACACAAGATGATGAGGTCGGTGATGGGACAACCACGGCGGTGGTGCTTACCGGAGAGTTGTTAGCAAACGCAGAAAAGTTACTCGATCAGGGAATTCACTCAACAGTAATCGCTCGTGGCTATAGGATGGCTGCTAATAAGGCACAGGAAATCCTAAGGGACATCGGAAACAAGATTACATTAAAAGACAGAGATTTATTAAAGAAGATAGCGATAACAGCGATGACCGGAAAGGGTGCGGAGGCATCAAAGGAATTATTGGCAGAGTTGGCAGTTGATGCGATTACACAGATAGCAGAAAAAGAAAACGGTAAGATCGTAGTTGATATGGACAATGTAAAAGTGGAGAAGAAGGAGGGTGGAAGCATTGCAGATTCAGAGTTGATTCAGGGTGTTATTATAGACAAGGAGAGGGTTCATCCCGGGATGCCAAAGAAGGTAACTGATGCAAAGATTGCACTACTCGACACAGCAATAGAGATAAAGGAAACAGAGACCGATGCAAAGATTCAGATAACAGATCCAAGTCAGTTACAGGCATTTGTTGCACAGGAGGAAAAGATACTGAAGGAGATGGTTGAAAACATTGCAAAGACCGGAGCAAATGTGGTGTTCTGCCAGAAGGGAATTGACGACTTAGCACAACACTTCTTGGCAAAGAAGGGCATATTTGCCGTCAGAAGGGTTAAGAAATCGGACATGGAGAAGTTGGCAAAGGCAACGGGTGGAACAATAGTGACAAATCTCAAGGATTTATCTGCAGATGATTTGGGATATGCGAAGACAATCGAGGAGAGAAAGATTGCTGGCGATGAAATGGTTTTTGTTTCTGGGTGCAAGAATCCAAAGGCGGTGAGTTTCCTTGTCAGGGGCGGAACGGAGCATGTAGTTGATGAGGTGGAGAGAGCGGTGAAGGACGCACTTGGTGGAGTTGCGGCAGCATTAGAGCAGGGGATGGTAGTCTCCGGAGGTGGTGCAACTGAGATAGAGGTTGCAAGAAGACTCAAGGAGTATTCTGAGAGTGTTGGCGGAAGAGAGCAATTAGCAATAAATGCATTTGCAGATGCGATCGAGATAATACCAAGGACATTGGCAGAGAGCACTGGACTTGATGCAATCGATATGTTGGTCAGGTTGAGAGCGGAGCACGATAAGGGTAAGGTAAACAGCGGCATCTTGGTTTTGGATGGCAAGATAGGTGATATGTGGGAGAACGGAGTCATAGAGCCACTTAAGATAAAGACCCAGGCTGTGAAGTCTGCGTCAGAGGCTGCAATAATGATTCTGAGGATAGACGATGTGATCTCAGCCTCAAAGACAAAAGAGGAGAAGACACCACCGATGCCAGAGGAAGGAGGTGGCTACGGAGGAGGCATGTAGATTCTATTTTTTCTCAATAATTTTTTTATTTCTATTATTTTTTTAAATTGTTATCTTGGCATCGAATTCTTAAGGGTGGTTGAAATGCCACGATGCTGTGAGAATTGCTGGTACTACGACAATTGTTCTAAGAAGAATGAATGCTGCGAGGATTGTGATTACTTTGAGGATGGTAAATGTAGATTCAAGCAGGATAAATACTCAGAGTGGGATTACGAGGAATATGGTTAAGAATAATTTCTTAGAATTTCTTCAGCATCTATCTTTTTTGGAAGCCCGTAACGTGCGCCAAACTTTTCAATACATCTGGCTGCGATCCAATTTCCCATGATGGCAGATTCCTTGATAGACATATTCTTTAATACTCCATATAGAAATCCCGCATTGAATGCATCACCGGCACCTGTGGTATCTATGACATTTGCGGGAAATGATTTCACTCTAATTTCATCATCCAGATACCTAACATAACAGCCATCCTTTCCCAGGGTCACGACAACGATTCTGACTCCACTATCGATCAATGCTAAACTACCATCCCTATAATTCATATTTGTCAATTCCTCGATCTCAGATTTATTAAGGAATATAATTTCAGTCCTTTCTATGATATCTATTAACTCATCGATGCCCTTCTTGGCATATAGATCACTCGGACAGAAACTTATCTTCGTTTTTGATTTATCTGATTTCTTCACCAATATCTTCTGTATTTCTAATTGCCTCTCACCAATGAATGAACTCATATGCAAATACTTGGCGTTCTTCAAATATCTCAGATATTCATTTTTAAATTCTATGATGTCGTTCGTTCCCGGGTAGGGATAAAGGGTTCTTTCTCCGGTTTCATCAACAAATCCAATCACTAGACCTGTATTTGCATCGAGAATTTCTATACATCCTGTATCAACACCATCTCTCTTGAATTCATTTAGTATGAATTCTCCCTCCAAATCGTTTCCAACCGCTCCAATGAATCCAGTCTTCAGTCCGAGTCTTGCTAATCCAGATATCGTGTTGGCTGCTGACCCTCCCGGGGACCTGTGAATCTCGATTATTGGTGTGTGTTCTCCCCTTCTTGCGAGCGTCTTTACTTTGCACAATATATCTAAATTCAATGCCCCAAAGCCGACAACATCAAATTTCATTATATTATTAATTTATTAATTTAACATGTTAGATGAAGTGCTGCAACGACCTTCTTGCCCACTTCTTTCTCTGAAATTTCATTATACCTCTCGCACGCAGTCCCAGTTTTCTCAACTATGACCTCTATACCCCTACTTCTCAGGGATTCGACCACCTCCTCTGGAACATCCATAAGACCATTAGCGCCGGTCCCGATTATGAGAATATCTACCCCTCGTTCTATTATCTCATTTAGGTCATCGATGTCTAACCTGTGCCCCTCCTTTCTCCACCAGTTATCGATCACACGATTAGGGAATATAATAACATCACTCTCGTAAATTTTATTATTAATTTCGATCCTTCCAAATTCATAATTATTTATTTTCATTCTATCGGGTTTTTATCCAAGTTTTGCAGCCTCCCCACGCATAAATTCCCTGAATTTTCTGTGTATCTCCACAACGGATTTAATCTTCTCATCATCTGCATCTTCAAGGTTATGTAGATATGGCATCATAAATCCGGGTTCAGATTTCCTTTCAATTAGAAATTTCCTTACATGCTCCGGAATAAATTCTTTTGGAATTCCCTCTGGATTCTCTTCAAATTTTTCCCTGTCAGATTCCCACCTCTTCACAACCCTCTTAACATTTGATTTTCCACCATTTGTATATGCGGATGTAATTATCAATAGAAATCTCATATCCGGAGATGCGAGACCAAAATTTGCATATGGGACTGCATAATCGTTTCCATTGAATACTATCGAAATTCCATCATTATGCCTGACAAAATCTAACATTTTATAATCGGTAATGCTGTCTCCAACCGCAATCATATCGGAAATCTTTTTATCATTCATATTTGAAATTTTTATAACCGCATCTACCTTTCTACTTCCTCCAACGACACTTATCTTATTGATTATATTTCCAAAATCCGTTTTATTTATCTCCCGGTAATAAAATCTATCCAATCTCTCCTTGATCATCTCGTCATTCATCTCCAGATATAATCTCTCCAGGATGTCATTCTCCACATTTTCTATCAATTCCGCATCTCTCTCCTTCATCTCAGTCTTCAACTCATCTAATGGTAGTGATGTGCAGAATGTCCTTTCTCTCGGGATTCCGACCCTTTCCGCAATATTGTAGGCATGTTGCTCATAACTTGTGGAGATTATGTAGAGCCTCCAGCCTTCATCTCTTAATTTATGGATTGTATATTCAACCCCCGGTGTTAGTGATGCATTATCGGAGATTCCCCTGATATCCTCTTCAGATATGTCATGATAAATCAGGAATGGAACAATAAGTTTTAATGTATCCCCTGGCTCATAATTTTCCCTACCCTCTAATGTAAGTATGTCATCATATCTGCTAATTACCTCAAATATCCTCTTCCCGTTCTTAATGAGACCCATAACCTCAAATGCGTTATCCTGGAGCGATATAGGACCCTCCAAATCGAAGCAGATAATGTTTTTATTCTCCATTTCCGCCCAATTTACCCATCCCCATAATTTTTTAAATTTTCTTTATAATTATTCATTGCATAAAAAATAAATTGAATTTTAAAATGTTTGTCATCTACCTAATAATCGGCATTTCATTAATTTCATTAATTCTTGGGAGCATATTTGATTTAAAGAGTGGCGAGATACCCGAAGTAATTTCGAGGACATTCATATTTCTTATATTTTTGTTGGCATTTATAGAATCTATTGCAGATTCGAACCCTTCTATTCTTTTAGAGAGTTTGGGTATTGGTATTATTTACTTCTTATTTGGTTATATAATGTTCTATCTTGGTGAATGGGGTGGCGGAGATGTCAAATTACTCTCTGGAATTGGACTTTCCTTGGGTCTCCTGGGAGCGGAAGGTTATTTTGACGAAATGGAGGTATTCCCTTACTTTGTGAGTTATTTCATAAATATGGCGATCGTTTCTTCACCATATGTTATTATCTACTCATTCATCCTCGGTTTAATTAATACCGAGGTCTTTGAGAAATTCAAGAACGATTTAAGGAATTTTCTAATGCTCGTGGCAATTATGGCATCTTTTCTGCCATCAATAATGGCAAATTCCCTTGGACTTCGAGAGATCGCACTTCTCTACCTAATGATTCCATTCCTACTCATTCTTTCAATCTACTTAAGGGCGGTTGAAAAAGTTGCACTGCAGAAGGAAATTAATGTAAATGATTTGAAGGAGGGAGACATCGTCGCAAATGATATAATCATTAATAATAAAAAAATTGCGCTCAGGAGGAATATCGAGGGTCTAACAAGGGAACAGATATCCGAAATCCAGAAATTGGCAAAAAAGGGCGAGATTTCGGAAGTAATAAGAATAAGGTGGGGTATAAAATTTGCACCAATATTGCTGTTTTCATACCTGCTCACGGTCCTTGTTGGAGATTTTCTTGAGATAATTGTGAGAATTGTGGTTGGTTCATAGATTTATTAAAAATAAAAACCAAATTATATATCGAGAATAATCTAGAAAATGACTGAGCACGAGATAGAGGTTGACGATATCGTTGATAAGGCTATTTCTCAAAAAAGAAATGTTAAGGACATTTTGGTTGAGATGAAGGATACATCCGAATTAATGGTTGACCTTGCTTATTCCGCACTACTGACAAATAGTAAGGATATTGCGGAGGAGGTTCAGGAATTGGAGAGGAAGATGGATGATTTAAGATATGAAATAGAGAGTCTACTTTTATTATCTGCAAGAACGCCAAAGGATGCTGCGGACCTATCTGGAATATTGCATGTCGTTGTTGCGGCGGAGGATATTGCAGACTCTGCTGAGGAGATCGCAGATGTTGTTATAAGGGGTGTTGGTGACCATCCGATATATCAAAAAATGCTTGGCGAGGCAGAGGAACAGGTTATAAGAGAGAGGGTGGGGGAAAACTCGGACCTCGTTGGAAAGACCCTCGGGGAACTCAGAGTCTCCTCAAGAACTGGATGCTATATAAGGGCAATAAAGAGGGGCTCGGCATGGATATATAATCCAGACAAGGACACGAAGATTTTTGAGGGAGATGTTTTAATTGCAATTGGTAGCGAGTCTGCAGTCGCAACGATAGCAAGACTCTGCAGGGGGGAGATTCATATTGATGAAGAGGAATGAATGCCGGGAGAAATTTATACAGAATTTGTGAATGAACAAAAAATTAATCATTAATTCTCACGACTACCTTTTCATTATCACTCGAGACGATATCCTCCTTCGAGATTCTCTTTCTACCTACTTTCAAACCAATTAACTCCGAACCATCGAGTATTACTCTTGATATCCTTCCAATCCTATTGCCTTCCGTATCAAATACATCCTTCTTAGAAAATTTTTTCATTAAATTCTTTCTCATCTGAATTTCTTCAATGAACATATATTCTGTAATCTTCACGACACCCAGGAATATTATTATGCCGAGAAATATGGAAATTATGAAGTCTGTTACCTTTTCTTGACCGATCTGTCCCATCCAGAAGAAATTTGCTCCAGAACCTATAGTTGTTGCGACCAGAAATGCAAATGCCATCAATATGAGGTCCCTCCTTATATTTAGATATTTCCTTGCATAATAATCATCGATTATCAATCCGATAATTGCAATTATAACGGCAATAAGTATTAGATTCATTGAGCCCTTAATAAATGCCGCCACCGCATAAAGATAATTGTCCGGTCTTCTTATGAGAATTTCATCATAACCGTAACCAAGGGCAATTATAAATGTTATTCCCGAGATTATATAAGTCAGGGTGCTGATTCTCTCCATCGAGAAGGAATTTATAAATTCTGATGCCTTTGAAAAGAATTCCTCTTCATAACCAAAACCCTTTATAAGCAAGTATATTCCGATTATCGCCAAGACTATATTTATCGCCAAGAACATTATTCCAAATGCGCCACCAATTGCCAGCAAGATTAAAACCAAGCCGGGAATTCCAAAGACTAAGCGGGCGAGATTTGGGTCATTTTCGATCTCTCTCAGGAATTCTATTATCTTGAAGTATGCCCTCTCCAACTCTTGGCTCTGTCTCACTATAACAGTTCTAACGGAACTTATCTTAATCCTCGATTCTATGATCGGTATGATCTGCTCATCCTCGGCGCCATCTGTCACGAGAATTGCACTCTCTGGTTTAAATTTCTCGATTACTTCATCCAATTGTCTCGAAATTTCCATATCTGAAACGATTCCAACATTCTTATCCCCGGTGAGTGTCACAACCTCGGTATTTAGTTCCCTCGCTATCTTGACTGCTGAGAAGATGGCATTTACATCAGTATCCTCTGGATCTACCAATGCCAATGACTTTGCAACATCTAAATTCTTCTCTATACCAATAATGGGTCCATTAATGCCAGTTTTTCTCTTTATGTCGTCATCCCTGTCAACGCAGAGAACTATATTTTTTACCCTTTCCATACTCTTATTTTATTCTCATACTCTTATTTTAATTTGGTTTTTATAGATTATATTTCAAATAATAATGCACGCTTTATTTTTATTTTAAATATAAGTGATACCTATAAATATACAATCTATGGAATACATAGGATTAAAAATTAACAGGGTGATATAAAATGGCTGGAAAAATAAAATACTATGAATTGAGAGAGGGCGGAAAGAAACATGTCTTTACCGGAAGGACACCAAGACAGGCTGCACTAAAGGCAGCTACGAGAGGATTTAAGGACATAAAACTGAGGGAAAGAGGAAGAAGAAATAAGGACGGAAGTTATTCAATACACGTCTTTGAAGGAAGTTATAAGGTGGTAGATGCGCCAGCAAACAGACCATCCTGGCTACCAGAAAAGGTAAAGAAGCCGGTCGTGAAGAAGGTATGCGTAAAGAGGGTTAAGAGCCTTTCTGAGATTTAATCCTCCTGATTCTTTTTCTTCTTATTTTTTTAATTTTTGATTATAATGATTCTCATTGGTGGTTCTTCTTCGAGAGAACTCGCAGTTAGGGTTGCTGAGAAAACAAACATTGAATTGGCAGAAATTGATTTTAGGAAATTCCCGGATAATGAGATATATATTAGATTATTTTCGGATGTTAGTGACAAGAAGTGCATAGTTATCCATACAACGAGAACGAATGACGACATAATTGAATTATTCTTATTGCTCGACCTTCTCAGAGACCTCGGAGCGGGGGAAGTTCATACAATTGTCCCCTACCTCGCATACTCGAGACAGGACAAACGATTTAATGAAGGGGAAGCGCTCTCCGCAAAGACAATTCTAAAATTAATAAATAAATTTTCAGATTCCATAACAACAGTAAATTGCCACTTCCTAGATTCAGAAGGCGAGTTTATGTTTCATGGAATTAAGATCAAAAATCTTGACGCGTTTCCATTGGTGGCAGAATACTTCCGTAAAAAATTTAAAAAACCCGTGGTTGTATCCCCGGATAAGGGGGCATTGAGATATGCAAAGGGTGCAGCAAATATAATTCGCTGTGATTTCGATTATTTAGAAAAGAAAAGAATCTCTGATGACAAAGTGGTTATGAGTGTGAGGAATCTCGATGTATATGACAAGGATGTTATTATTCTCGATGATATCATCTCTACAGGAACGACAATAATCGAAGCGGTAAAGATTCTGAGAAAATATGGGGCAAGGTCAATTTCTGCGGGTTGTGTTCATGGTGTTTTTTCCCACGGCATTGAGAAATTGAATAAGGCTCTTGATAATTTGGTATGCACGGACACGATCCAGACTCAAGTTAGCAAGGTGTCAATTTCTTCATTGATAGCAGAGAATTTGAAACAAAAATGAACAAGAATCTATTACTCATCGTTGCAATATTCATCATATCATCATCTGCAATTCTATTTCTTCTCCTGTCATCTGAACCACAAACCAGTGAGGAGGAGGTGTGCTTTGAAAATCAAAAATGTATTGTCGCAGAAGTTGTGTCAACACCAGAGGAGATGGCTCGTGGTTTAATGTATAGAAAAAGGTTAGAAGAAAACCGTGGGATGTTATTTATCTTTAAAGAAGAGGGAAGATATGGATTCTGGATGAAGAACATGAATTTTCCATTAGACATAATCTGGATCTCAAGAAATAAGACGGTGGCTCATATAGAGGTGAATTTACCCCCATGTAAATCAGATTCGTGTCCCATTTATGTTCCAGACAAAAAAGCCCTTTATGTCCTTGAGGTTAATGCAAATTTTTCCATTAGAAATAATATCTCTGTTGGATCAACCGTGCTTTTCTGATTTTTTGAGTGGAGTGTTGTTATTGTCCGCGGAATGTGGCATGTGATAAGGTATTTCAGGGGTATTTAAGTGATTTATTAATTACTGCTCACCATTTGTCAAATCTATACCTCCCACCGACATAATTCATGATAGAATCCCGCAACAAACCTTCCTTCTCTGCGCTAAGTGATAGTCACAAATTACCTGTCTATAGCCAGATAATTCCTTGTCCAGTTCTTCATCTCCAGTATCTACAAACAAATATGGTAGTTGTGATAGTTTTTCATTTGTAGCAATTATGATTATGTTTTCTACGCCAACACTTCTTATCACCCTTGGACCTATCTGCTGATTTCCTCGACCAAAGATAAAACCCTGAGCACCAATTGGGCTGACAATTATATATGCCCTCTCTTCTTTATCCAGAATTTTAAGAATTTGTTTTTCATTTACATCCTTCGCTAATAATTTCCCATCCTTAACGATATCAACTCCCAAGAGGGTCTTCTCTATCCCCAATAAATCAGAAATTTTTTTAACAGTTGTGCCAGCTCCGAGGATATATAATGCCCCGTCTCTCATGAACTCGATACAAAATTTGGCAATATTCTCCTTGTTCCTTTCCTCCGATTCATATGAGACAGACTTGCACATTTGGATGAGAATTGGTTTATATGGAATTCTTGCATACCCAAATAATCTTACATCTAAGATATTCTCTCTGAACTTTTCCTCATCTATATCCATAATCTCCGCATCCCCTATCTTAGTTCTATCGGCAAGAAATTCTTTCAGAATCTCGCCCGCAGATTTTGGATTTATTGCAAATACTGAGGAGTACATTTTCACACCAGCGGGAATGCCAAGAATCGGGATTTTTTTATCTACAACAGAGAAGATATCTCTTGCGGTTCCATCACCACCACAAAAAAGGATCAATTCAACATTATTTTTCAAAAATTCTCTGCATGCATTTTTTGTGTCATCTGCCGTTGTCTTCTCTCCAGTTCGATACACAATTCTATAATTAAAATTCATTTCCTTTAGAA
>QMZM01000010.1 GCA_003663175.1 Candidatus Altarchaeales archaeon
GAATTCTGGATTTAAGAGGGCTGGGATTCACTCGTTAAGGGATGAGAGATATGTAATTGAGATTTGCGGCACCGACAGGATCGATGCGCCAATTGCAGATAATGGAAGAATCCTCGTCGATGACGATTATCTACATTATTTAGTAAATCTCGCAAATAAAAAGTATAGAAAAGGGAGGAATACACTTAAAAGACTTGAGGAAAATTTAAGGTCTAATTTAAGTTAAAAATTTAAAATTTAAGAATTTATAAAAATTATAAAATGATTCCGGCAAGGGAGATAAGGAGGGGTGTGTGGGAAATCAAGGATAAGGGATCCGATGTGCCAGTAAGGATATATGCAACAGAGAGAATCCTCAGGTCGATGGAAGAGGGCGTCTTTAAGCAGGCAATAAATGTTTCCAAGCTCCCGGGAATTCAAAAGGCAAGCCTTGTAATGCCAGATGGTCATTATGGATATGGCTTTCCCATAGGTGGTGTTGCCGCCTTTGACATGGATTCTGGAATTGTTAGTCCGGGAGGTGTCGGTTATGATATAAATTGTGGTGTCAGGCTCCTGACAACAAATCTCACAGTATATGATGTAAAGCCGAGATTGAGGGAATTGATGGATTCTCTATTCAGAAATATTCCATCCGGTGTTGGTAGTAAGGGCAAATTGAGAATCTCGGAATCGGAACTTGATAGTGTTGCTGTGGAAGGTGCGAAATGGGCAGTTGAACACGGTTATGGAATTGATGAGGATTTGGAGTGTATTGAGGAGAACGGCTCAATTGATGGCGCGAGACCGGAGAATGTCAGTAGGAGGGCAAAGGATAGAGGAAGACCACAGTTGGGAACTCTTGGCTCTGGAAATCACTTTCTTGAGGTGCAGAGGGTTGATAGGATATTTGATAAAAAAATTGCGGAGAAATTTGGAATTTTTGATGAGAATCAGATAACGGTTATGGTGCATTGTGGTTCTCGTGGCTATGGGCATCAGATTGCAGATGATTATATAAAGGTTATGCTCTCCGCGGCAAGAAAATATAACATAAAACTTCCAGATGCAGAACTTGCCTGCGCGCCAATAAATTCAAATGAAGCGAAGAGATATATATCTGCGATGTATTGCGCTGTGAATTATGCGTTCTGTAATAGAGAGATAATCACACATTGGGTCAGGGAATCGTTCAGAGAAATCTTCAGGGATGTTGAAATAAGATTAGTCTATGATGTGTGCCATAATATTGCAAAATTTGAGGAGCATAAACTGGATGGAGAGAAAAAGATGCTGTGTGTTCATAGAAAAGGAGCAACGAGAGCATTTTCTGCTGGTAGAAGGGAGATTCCAAAGGCATACAGAGATGTCGGTCAGCCGGTCATAATCCCCGGGGATATGGGAACCGCCTCATATGTCCTGATAGGAACAGAGAGGGCGATGAATGAGACATTTGGCTCTACTTGTCATGGTTCCGGAAGGGTTATGTCAAGACACAGGGCGATTAAGAAATTCAGAGGCTCGGAAATAAAGAGAAAATTAGAAGCAAAGGGACAAGTCATAAGAGCAACCAATCCAAGGGTTCTCGCAGAGGAGGCTTCCGAGGCATATAAGGATGTAGATGAAGTTGTGAGGAGTGTTGAGATTTCTGGGATATCGAGACCTATCCTCAGAGTAAGTCCTTTGGGAGTTGCTAAGGGTTAAATTGAAAATTAGGAAGCCATTCATATTCATAAATGCCGCAATGTCATTGGATGGAAAGATTTCTACCTATGAGAGAAAACAGGTGAGAATTTCTAATGATTTAGACATGAAGAGAGTTGACGAATTAAGGGCAAGTTCAGATGCAATTCTCGTGGGGATGAACACGGTTGTCAGTGATGACCCCAAATTAAATGTAAAGTCCGAAATTTTAAGAAAAATAAGGGTTGAGAGAGGAATGCCGGAGAACCCAATAAAGATTACTCTCGGGAATGTAGACAGAATGAAACTGAATTCGGATTTCCTGGATTACGGAAATTCAAAGAAGATCATCTTCACCACAACCAACTCAAGTCCGGAGAAGATAGAAAAGATAAGGGAGAAGGCAACTGTTTATGTAATGAACGAAAGAATCGATTTGTTAGAAATGCTGAGGATATTACATAGAGAGGGAATCAGAAGGATAATGGTTGAGGGAGGTGGAGAGACAAATTTTGAATTTCTGAGAGAGAATCTTGTCGATGAGATTTATGTGGCAATAGCACCCGTGATATTTGGAGGCAAAACCGCACCAACACTTGTAGATGGAATTGGTTTTAGACACAAAAACTTGATTAATCTGGAATTCCTGGAGATGTCAATGCTCGATGATGTTATCGTTTTTAGATATAAAGTAAAGAATGTCAGGGGATATATATAAATTGTAAATCATAATAGATTATGATAAGATTTTCTAAGTTATCTAAAAATTATTTTCAGGGGGGGTGAAAAATGAATGAAATATTAAAGGGACTTGCATCGCTGCCATTGACGATAGTAACATCTATATTGCTGATACTCTTGGGCATAGTGTATTTTGTTATCGCACTCCTGATAGTGAATGTTTCTGCGAAGATTATCTGCAATTGCGACCCAGATATAAACTGGGTTGTTCTCTCGACGAGCATAATAGTCGGAGCATCTATGCTCGGCGCGGCAATTCAAGAAGAGTCAAAACACTGATTCTCTTTTATCTTTATTTTATTTTTTAAATTTTTTAAATCTAAGTTAAATTTCCATATCCCTGTTTTCGAGAATTTCCACTCTCGTTTCTGTTTCCTCTGTGACCCTCTTTAGGAATTTATCCGCATCGGATCTTGACCCAACAATACTCCCATAATGTATTGGAACAGCGATCCTCGGATTTATTACTTTAACTGCATTCACGGCATCATCAACATTCATGGTATAGGTTCCGCCTATGGGCAATAAAGCAACATCGATATCTTGTAAATCTTCCATCTCTGGAATTAGGTCGGAATCGCCAGCATGATAAATCCTCTTACCTTCAGATTCTATAATGAATCCAATTCCCGAGCCCTTTGGATGGAATTTCTTATTGATATTGTAAGAATGGGTTGCAATTATCCTTATTCCATCGATCTCCGTTACATCTCCAGGTCTCATAATGCCCATATTCCTCGTCCCAGAAAATTTATCTCCCGCATTTTTGGTTGTAAGGATTGTGGTGTCATGTTTTCTTATATTCTTGACACTCTTTATGTCGCAGTGGTCATAGTGCTCATGGGTTATCAGAATAATGTCCGCATCCTCCCTCTTATCCTCTATCTGATACGGGTCAATATAAATAACCCTTCCCATGGTTTCAATTCTGATAGATGCATGTCCAAGCCATGAAATCTTCATCTGAATCACCTCACGATAATTCTGATAATGATGTGCATTTCTTTAGATCCGGATTCCAGACCTTACCCATCACATAACATGGAGTACAGTTTGCAAATGTCTCATTGTGTTGTGTGCATTCGCCCCAGCCAGAGCAGGATTGCCACATAACCTCTCTATGACTAAGTATGCATCTCGCTCTTGGTGTTCCGGGACTCTCACAGATTGGAACCTTTGTGACCTTGAATACGGCTGTACCTATTGTATGGGGTTGTTGTTCATCGAGAGAAATTTCATAATTGCAATAAAAATATGTGTAAATCTCTCCACAATCCGAATTTTTATAGCATTCGATATTCTCAACCGTTGTTGTTGTCGCGGGTGTTGTAGCATTGGTCGTTTCATTCTCAATGCATTTCTTGCCAATGTCGCACCAATTATCATACCACTCGCACTGGTAACAACTCTCATTCGGACATACATAATGCTCAGAACACTCTCCCCGCTTAGAAAAAATTAGGCATGTTTTCGCAATTCTGCCACCGCATATGTTTATCTCTGGAGGTATTATGGTAGTAGTTACTGAGTGCAATGATGTTGTAGTTTCCATCTCGATCGTTGTGGGTATTAGAGTTGTAGTTGTCGTTTCCGTGTTTTCATTGAGACCTATGCAGGAGGTAATGGCTAATAGGCAAATTAGTATATTTAATATATTTATTCTTTTAATTTCATCTCTATTATATCCCATATCCTCCTCGAGATCTCCCTCTTTGAGCATTTTTCTATATATATTTTTTCATTTTCATTAATAATGTACGCATCAGAATAATCACTTCCAAATTTATTTTTTGAGATATCATTGGCAACCACAATGTTTAGGTTCTCATCTATCAATTTCTTTTCTGCAATCTCAATCAATTTCTCCTCTGGCATGTTGTATTCTGCCTTGAAGGCAACGATAAATAATTCTGGAAATCTTTTCCTTGCAAGTTTCGTCAATTTTGGATTCAATCTCAGTCTTATATTTAATTCATTCTTGTCCGATTTTATCTTCTCCGCTCTAAATTCTGGGGAGTAATCCGCAATTGCGGCAGTGGAGACAAGTATCTTGTATCCATTCTCCAATTCGCTGAGAGTTGAATTTATCATCTCCATTGCAGTTGTGACATTTATCAATCTCGCAGATTCGGGCAATTCAATGTTAACTGGACCTGAGATTATAGTTACTTCATATCCTCTACTCAGTGCTTCTTCAGCAATGCACTTCCCCATCTTTCCAGAACTTGCATTTGTTATATACCTAACTGGATCTATGAATTCTCTCGTTGGACCCAATGTAATCAGAACACTATCACTCATTTTCCAATTAATCTACCATTTTCGTCAATTTCGCCCATACTTATCCTATCTGAGGATATCGGCTTACCATCCTCGGCAACAACTATTGGCACAACAACGATCGTCAATTTCGGCAGACCCTTCTTAAATCTTATTGCATTGATCTCCTGAGCTCTGAGAAGGGTCTCTTCACTCACAACAATACAATCTATCTCCGGGTCAATTGTAGAAATACCATAGAAATCATCAATTCTTATTATTTCATATTCTCCATGATAATTCCTGTCTATAAATTCCCTCAGGTTCCTTTCCCTCTCCGAATAGGAAACTACCCTCTTCACTCTAAATCTTGCTGCAAATTCATCCGAGGTTAGACCTATCACGATGGACCTCGAGATTTGGAATCCGACATTAAGTAGGGTTTTATGCCCCCTGTGTAGAATATCGAATGTCCCTCCTATAACAACCTTTTTAAACATTTTCACCATTAAGAATTTTTAATGAATGATTATTAAATATAAACCATGTCAGAAATTTTCAATGCAATGTATAGCGGAATTACAAGCAGAATAAATTATAAGAGCCTCCTTTTCGTTCCACTCATACTTCTTGGATTCATGTTATTTACAATTCTCATGAAGGGAATTGCCATGGGGATTGATTTTCGGGGAGGAACACTAATTACTGTGACATTAAACAAAAATCAATCAATCGACATTGATAAATTGAAATTAAGTCTTGATGAATTAAATCTTATGGATTTGGAGATATACTCTGGCAGAGATATCGTGACTGGGAGTGAGATATTGACAATAAGGACGCTATCTATCGTGAATGAATCTGAGATAAAACCAATACTTGAACGATACCTTGGGAGATTAAGAGATACGGATGTAGCAACAATCATCCTAAAAGATCAACCACCTTCCGATCTCGAGGAGAAATTGAGGCTCCGATTAAGGCAAAATGTCGATTTAAATTTCAGTCAAGATGGTAAGATTCTTGAAATTAGTGCGTATGAATTAGATGGGAATAAATTAAGAGAAATTCTGAGTTATTATCTGAATGAAAATTTAACGGTAAGTATTGATAAGAAAAATTTCCATATGAAGACTATTGGACCTACATTGGGGAGAGCATTCTGGAGTCAGGGAATGAAGTCCGCGATAATTGCATACATTCTAATAATCTTCGTTATATTCGTTGCGTTTCGAGACCTTATACCTTCAATTGCGGTTATACTTGCGGCAACATTTGATGTGATATTTGCTCTTGGGGGGATGAGTATATTCAGGATTTACTTAGAGCCGGCATCACTCGTTGCCATTATAATGCTGATTGGTTACTCCGTCGATACCAATATTCTTCTCACCACAAGGGTACTAAGAAAAAGAACGGGAAGCGTTAATGATAGAATCGATAATGCGATGAAGACTGGTCTAACAATGAGCATCACAACAATATGTGTTATGTGTGTCATATCCATAATATCGATACTCACAAATATAGATGTCCTCGCAAGCATTTCATCTGTATTGTTGATGGGTTTAATTGGAGATTTGATAAGTACATGGCTCATGAATACTGGAATACTAAAGTGGTATGTTGAGGAAAAGGGTGGGAAATTGAGAATATTAAAGAAGAGGTTAAGATGAGTGAAAAGATAAGAAATTTACTACAGAATTGGAAAATCCTCATGTTAATTTCATTGGTAATGATATCAATACTCTTAGTTTGCAATGTTATCCCCATAAATGAGCATCTTGGCGTTGGATTTGGAAACGGTCTTGACTATGGCTTGGATTTCGCTGGTGGTGTCCAAATGCAGTTGAAATTGGAGATACCGGAGAATGCAAGTGTTAGGGATACACTTGAAATCGAAAAGGGAATCCTAGAAAGAAGACTAAATGCGATGGGTTTGAGGGATATCACAGTGATACCATGGGGTGAAAAATACATCTTAATCCAAGTCGCCAATGCATTACCAAGTGAACTCGAGAGGATCGAGAATATTATAAGACAACAGGCGAGGTTTGAAGCGAGGATCGATGGAGAACTTGCATTTCTTGGTTCTGAAGTAAATATTGATCTGAGACCTGAGGGTAGTGGGGTCATTAGGGGACAGCCAGCAGAGTGGTTTGTCTCAATACATCTCACTCCCCAAGGCGGGAATAGATTCTGCAATGCTGGCAGAAATAAACTGGGAACGCCAATTGATATGTTCCTTGATAGACCGGAGGGCTCTATAATACTTATGACAAACTCTACATACAAAATTCTGAGTGAATTGAGAGAGGGTTCTGACTTAATATCGGATAATTGGATAAGGATAATAGAAAATAGATCGAGGATTCCAATACTCATTGCGGAGAATATAAATTTGGATATATTAAATTCATTCTTGAGAAGGGGTTTTAGACATGTGATAATTGCCACAGATGAAGATGAAATAGGTGATGATATCATCGCATTACTTGAGGAGAACAATTTCACGACTGAGAGAAAGATAAAGGGTAATCTTTCATATGGTGAGTGGGTTAAGGAGATGATAGGTCTTAAGTCATCACCAATATTAAACTGTGATCCATGCACCAAATGCAAATATAACGCCCAGATCACTGGAAAGGCGCCAACGGTAGACCTCGCATTAGAGGAGATGAAACAAACGAAGATTCTATTGTCATCTGGAAATCTACCGGCAAGGGTGGATATTGAATCGAAATCGGAGATACCGGCATCTCATGAAAAATTTCTGAAATACAGTTTTATCATTGCAATAATTTCAATCATAGTTGTTGCAATAGTGATATTCTTGAGATACAGGGAGCCATTCATAGTTTTGCCAATAATAATCACATGCCTCTCAGAAATTATAATAATCCTGGGGGTTGCATCATTCATAAACTGGGAACTTGACTTGCCGGCAGTTGCCGGAATTATTGCGGCGGTCGGAACTGGGGTTGATGACCAGATCGTAATTACCGATGAGACGATGGAGAGAGAAAAGAGGAAAAAGAAGATAATAAGCTTGACGGAGAGGATCAGAAGAGCATTCTTCATAATCTTCACGGCGGCGGCAACAACGATAGCAGTTATGCTTCCAATCTTCAGCATTCAGGCATTGAAGGGCTTTGCGTTCACAACAGTGATTGGCGTCGTGATCGGAGTATTTGTAACGAGACCGGCATACGCAAAAATAATTGAAGAGGTGCTTAGAGAATAGATAAGTTTTTATTAAAAAATTTGAATATTGTGAATATTTAAAGTATAATGATTAATAATACTAAATTATTTTAAATTTTAATCGAAATTTTTAATCAAAAATGGAGGAACTAGAATATATAAAGAGGATTGAAAAAGATGCCGTCAAGGCCATAGAGAGGGCGAGAGAGGAGGCGGAAAAGAAGATTAAAGAGGAGAGGTTGAGGAAGAGGGAGCGTATAGAAGCAGAGGTTGAGAAAGCAAATAGAGAGATGGAGCAGAAAATTTTGAAGGTAAGGAAGGATGCCGAAAAGGAGGCTGAGAGAATATTAAGAAGGGCAAAAAGGGAAGTGATAAGGATTAGAAAAAATGCGATGAAAAATATGGAAGATGCAATTAAATTTACAATCGAGGAATTAATAAATAACGCTTGATAAAAATGCTCAAGTCGGCACGAATGAAGAGATTTAGTATAATAGTGTTGGACAAATATCTTGACTTGGCGATTCGTGAGATTGGGGAATTTGGTTATGCGCAGATAATAGACACGGACATAGAGAAATTCAAGATAAAGAGGAGTGCGAGGGGTGAATTATATGATAGAATCCTTCATATATTGAGAAGAATTAATAACATCATCAACATTCTCAATATAAGTAAGAGGGAATTGGAACCTATATCCTTGGGGATTGAGAATAAATCTTCCGAAGAAATTCTTAAATATGTTGAGAATGAAATCAAAAAGATCGAGGATAAGATATTAGAGAAGTCCTCGAGATTAAATGAACTTATCAAAGAGGAGGAGGATCTGAGGGATGATGAGCGCATTCTGAGGATATTAAAGGTAAGCAATATAAATCATAAATATCTCAATGGCTCGGAATTTCTCTATACCGTTGCGGGGTTTATATCTAAGGAAAATCTAAACGAACTCAAAAATAGACTTAAGAACAAACTCGATGAAAAATTTGCGGTAATAACTGGCGACGAATTAAATGAAAGGATATTGGTTGTAATTCTGTGCATGAGGGATATGAGTAACGAGTTGGATAGAATAGTAAGTGGGGTGGGATTTGAGAGATTTGAATTAAAGACAAAACTAAGCCTGAGGGAGGTCGAGAAGAAACTCGATAAGATTAGAAGAGAAAAAGAGAAAATAATTTCTTACTTAGACGGTATCAAATCTAAATATGAACAAAAAATACTAGCTATGCATGAATTGATCGAGATAGAGAAGAATAATCAGAATATAAGATTTATGCTTGGAAGGACGAAGAAGGGTTATGTCTTGGAGGGCTGGATCCCAGAGGAAAAAATTCCAGAGTTTGAGAATATCCTTAGAAGAGTGACGAGGAATAGTGCAATCTTCAAGTACTATGATCCAAAAGATGAAGAGGAGGTCCCAACCATGATGAAGAATCCATCTATCTCGAGACCATTCGAGACATTAACAAAGGCATTTGGTACCCCCGGGTATGATGAGATAGACCCAACAACGATAATGGCAATTTCCTTCCCCGTGATCTATGGTATGATGTTTGGAGACATTGGACACGGATTTATGATTTTCTTGATCGGAATAATTATGGCAAAATTACGCCCAGATTCTAAGGACATCAAGTCATTGGGAATCATCATGATGTATTGTGGAATTCTTTCTATGTTCTTTGGTTTTGCATACGGCGAATTCTTTGGTCAGCATGAATTCTACGATGCATTTATAACTAAAAATCTTGGGATTAAATCATTTTGGATAAATCCCCTTCATGAGCCGGATAAGTTACTAAAGGTGGCATTTATGATTGGATTTGTGCAGATGAGTGTCGGCATAATACTAAAATTTATAAATTTTGTAATGAATAAAAAAATTCTGCATGCAATTACTGGTCCACTAATGCAGGAATGGATACTTGTTGGCGGTTTTCTATTAATTGCAAGCAAGGGATTGAGGTTTGGAGAATGGTTCAAAGATCCAATGTTTCTATTTCTTACTCTTGGTATTCCACTTCTCGGTATTTTGTTTTCAGATGTTATAAGGCATATACCTCATGGCATTAAGATTGGAGAATTACCAAGACTTATAACATCAACACTCTTAGAATTATATGAGATTCCGGTAGGTTTGTTAGCAAATAGCATTTCTTATTCTAGGATATTGGCTCTCGCACTTGTTCATATCGGTTTGTTTACCGCATTGTTCAAGATTGCGGATATTATAAGGGGTATAGATGGAATCGGTATAGTCTTGTGGTCATTAATAGTAATACTTGGTACAATAGTACTTGTCTGTTTTGAGGGCTTTATCGTCTTTCTACATACCCTAAGGCTTCACTACTATGAATGGTTCACAAAATTTTACTCGGCATCCGGGGTTGAGTATATGCCATATAAGATAAAAAGATTATACACTTATGTCAGGAGTAAGAGTTAGATAAAATTAAATGGAGGTGGAAAAAATGGTTGAACCATTGGCATTAGTGGGGGCTGGTATAGCAGTTGGTTTCGCAGCACTTGGTGGCGGTGTTGGGATAGGTCTGGCAGGAGCGGCATCTATCGGAGCGATAGCAGAGAAGCCAGAGGTCTTCAGTAAGAGTCTAATATATGTTGCATTCGCAGAGGCGTGTGCAATCTATGGTCTGTTGATAGCAATATTGATATTGTTTGGTGTTGCGGGTTAGCTTAGAGATGCCATCCAATCAGCGAGAGCTAATAATCCAAGGAGCCGTGTTGGGGACGGAGTTCGCATTAATAGTTTCATCATCCATAATTATTTTCTTTTTAATCGGAATCGAATTTGGAAAGACATGGGGAGCAATTGGAGCGGTGTTTGGGGCAATATTTGGTATGGCGGTTGGAACGCACAGGATGATAAGAGGCATAGAGTCCAAATCAAAATTTAATAAAAATGGATGTAGTTAATTATGCATATCCATCGGCGAGAATACGGGGAATGAAGAGCTATCTTCTGAGTGGTGAGAAGATAAATGAGTTAATTAGGGCAGATGACCTAGAAGAATTCTTGGAGTTATTGAATGATACCTATTACTCCGATATCCTTACAGATTTGAAGGAAAAAAATATAACAGAAATAGAGAGAATACTACTTCATGACCTTTTTAGCGTAGTAGAAAAGGTATTCATTATGTCGCCAAAAAATTCAAGTAAATTATTCTTTATGATGCTCAAATATTATGAGATTCAATCTATAAAGGAGGTTATAAGCAAGAAGATTAATAATGAAAATATAAATCTGGACATATATCCATCGAGGAATAAATTGCTTCTCGAGAGAATCTCGAAATCCACAACACTTGACGAGATATCAAATTTATTGATGGAGAATAAATATATAGACTCTTCTCAGATATCCGAGCCGATGGAATTATTATTTTATCTGGATAAATACTTCTATATGAAATTATTCGATGTTCTTAATTCATTGAATGATAGGGGAGCGATGCATCTAATCGGTCCAGAATTTGATTTTCTAAATCTGATGCTAATCCTGAGATTCAAAAATCTTGGGATATGCGAGAAATCGATAATTCAAGACTATGCCGTTCCGGGGTATAAGGTAAGAGAATTTGAGAATCTCATATCCGCAGAATCTATCGAAGATATCGTTTCAATTCTTGAGGGTTCTGCGTATAGTAATCCACTGAACGATGGCTTAAGATTCTATACGGAAAAGAAATCACTACTCGGATTTGAAATTTCATTCAGGAGATTCTTAATTGAGCTATATAAGAATGCATTTCTTGGATGTCCGTTCAGCGTTACCCTCTTGTTGGCATATATAAGATTAAAGGAGAATGAGATAAGGAATTTGAGGTCGATTTCGATTGGAATAGTATATGGTATTGATAAATATGAGATAGAAAATTTAGTAGTAGTATAAAAAAATTATAAAAATGGCTATCAAAGATATTGAGAAAAATATAAGGGAGGATGCAAAGAAGAGGATAGATGAGATAAATAGAGAAATGAATGAAACAATTAAGATAATTCGAGAGGAGATTGAGAATGAAATCGAGAAGAGGGTGGGGGAGATAAGACGAGATGGTGAGAGAGAAGCGGAACTGACATATAAGAGAATAGTAACATCTGCAAATATGAAATCTAAGGAGATTATAGAAAGGGAAAAGAATGAATTGGTTGAGAAGGTATTTAAGGAGGCGAGGAATAGAATTCTGAATGCAAGTGATAAGGAGAAGACGAGGATTCTTAAGATATTGATAGAGAAGGGCAAAGAGGTGATAGAGGACCCAATAATACTTGTGGATAAGAGATATGGTTCACTTGTTGGAAAATGTAAAAAGGCAGATATTAATGACTTTGGAGTTATACTAAAGAGTAAAGATGGGTATGTGACAGTTGATAATACACTCAATACAATAATAAAATACTCGAAGGTGAAATTAAAACCGAAGATTGCATCAATATTGTTCAAATGAATTGGAAAAATGGAGGAGTTCTGTATAATAGGTGACGAACTAACGGTAACTGGAATGAAACTAATTGGAGTTAAGAACTGTTATATTGCAGATAAGGAAAATGTGAGGGATATCTTAGAAAATGCGGTAAACAAATTCGCTATAGTTGCAATAACACATTCCTTATCAAAACATGTCAAGAATGAAATCGAGAGGATAAGAGCCAATAATAAAATCATAGTGGAGATTCCAGACAGAGAGGGGGGTGGAGAAGACACATTAAGAAAATTAGTTAGAGATGTTATTGGATTTGAATTAAAGAAACAAAAACAAGAAAAATTCACGAAGTGAACAGACAAAATTCACCCAAGTGAATTTTGAGTGCCAATTCACAGAGTGAATTGAGCATTTTTATGCCGAAGATAAAGTTATACTTTATCTTACGGTAATAAAATTTTAAAATTTAAAATTGTGGTGTTAGAATGGCAAGGATAATTAGGGTTGCGGGTCCACTAGTTGAGGCCGATGGAATGAGGGGCAGACAGATGCATGAAGTTGTAATGGTTGGGGATGAGCAATTAATTGGCGAGATTATAAGGATTACCGGTGATATCGCATCAATCCAGGTATATGAAGAAACAACTGGGGTTAAACCGGGGGAGCCAGTGATTGGAACTGGAAGGTCACTATCAGTTGAACTGGGTCCTGGGGTTTTGAAGTCTATCTATGATGGCATTCAAAGACCCCTGGATCTGATAAAGAAGAAGGCGGGGGATTATATCTCAAGGGGCATTACAGTACCGGCAATCGATAAGAATAAAAAATGGAAATTCAGGGCATTGGTTAAGGAAGGCGATACCCTCGTTCAGGGGGATATAGTTGGCGAAATAAAGGAAACCAAGATTATAACAAACAGAGTTATGGTACCACCGGGGATCAAGGGTATCGTTGAACATATCGAAGAGGGAAAATTCAGGGTTGAGGATACAATCTGCATATTGAAGGATGGCGAGAAGGAATATGAAATTAAGAGTATGCAGATATGGCCGGTAAGAAAACCCAGACCCTTTAAAAAGAAATTAGAAACGAATGTTCCCCTCATAACCGGTCAGAGAATATTCGACATATTCTTCCCATTAGCAAAGGGTGGGACTGCGGCAATTCCTGGACCATTTGGTAGTGGAAAGACGGTAAGCCAGCATCAATTGGCGAAATGGGCAGATGCAGACATCATAGTTTATGTTGGCTGTGGCGAGAGAGGGAATGAGATGACAGAGGTCTTAGATGAGTTTCCAAAACTTCAAGACCCGAAGAATAATCTACCCTTAATGGAGAGAACATGTCTAATAGCAAATACCTCAAATATGCCAGTCGCTGCGAGGGAGGCATCCATCTATACCGGAATAACAATTGCGGAATATTATAGAGACATGGGCTACGATACTGCATTGATGGCGGATTCCACATCGAGATGGGCGGAGGCGATGAGAGAAATCTCTGCGAGATTGGAGGAGATGCCTGGTGAGGAAGGATATCCGGCATACCTTGCTTCAAGACTTGCTGAGTTCTATGAGCGTTCTGGAAGGGTAATATGCATAGGTAGTAATGATAGGATGGGGTCAGTATCAATTATTGGTGCGGTTTCACCTCCCGGTGGGGACTTCTCCGAGCCAGTAACTCAGAACACACTCAGAGTGACTCAGGTGTTCTGGGCATTAGATGCGAAGTTGGCCGATAGACGGCACTTTCCTGCAATCAATTGGTTAACCTCTTACTCATTGTATGATGAGGACCTAAGGGAATGGTATATGAAAAACATAGGAGAGGATTTTATAACACTAAAATCATCGGCAATGACAATTCTCCAGAAGGAATCGGAGTTAATGGAAATAGTGCAATTGGTTGGTCCAGACGCTCTTCCAGATAGAGAGAGGATGGTCCTTGATGTCGCGAGGATGATTAGAGAGGACTTCCTTCAGCAGAATGCATTCCACAAGGTCGACACATATTGCTCTCTGAAGAAGCAATATAAGATGTTAAAGATAATAATAAAATTCTACGAATTTGCAGTTAATGCAATTGACTCCGGCATGGATCCGAAGGAAATCATAGAACTTGATGTTATTGATGATATTGCCAAGATGAAGTATGTTCCTGAGGAGAAATTCGATGAGGAATTTGATAGAATAATTAAAAAGATTCAGAAGTACTTGGGTGGGTAAAATGACGATTAGGGAATACACGAGTGTTGTGGAGGTCTCCGGACCATTAATTGTTGTTGAGAGGGTGAGTAATGTTAGTTATGGCGAAGTAGTTGAGATAATAACACCCGATGGTGAAAAACGAACCGGTCAGGTTTTAGATGCCATGCTTGATAAGGCAGTTGTTCAGGTATTCGAGGGAACATCCGACTTGGACACAAAAAATACGAGAGTAAAGTTCATGGGGGAGACATTTAAAATTCCGGTATCTGAGGATATGCTCGGTAGGATATTCGATGGTAGTGGAAGACCAAGAGATGGCAAGGGTGATATATTACCAGAGGAGATAATGGATATAAATGGTTATCCGATAAATCCGTCCGCGAGAGAATTTCCAAGGGAATTTATTCAAACCGGAATTTCCGCAATTGATGGTATGAATACATTGGTGAGGGGACAAAAACTACCAATATTCTCTGGTGCGGGTTTGCCACATAATAATTTGGCAGCACAGATTGCGAGACAGACGAGGGTTCTTGGAAAGGAAGAGGAATTTGCAGTTATATTTGCCGCGATGGGTATTACTGCTGGAGAGGCGGCATTTTTTAGGAGAGATTTTGAGAAGACCGGGGCAATGGAAAGAATTGTATGCTTCATAAACCTCGCAGATGACCCAACAATTGAGAGAATAATTATCCCAAGGATAGCACTAACAACTGCAGAGTATTTGGCATTTGAAAGGGATATGCATATTCTGGTTATATTGACAGATATGACAAATTATGCAGAAGCACTACGTGAGATATCAGCGGCGAGGGAGGAGGTCCCAGGGAGGAGAGGCTATCCAGGTTATCTGTACACGGATTTATCTACAATCTATGAAAGAGCGGGTAGGATTATTGGTAAAAAGGGCTCAATTACACAGATTCCAATACTAACAATGCCTGGTGATGACATAACACATCCGATTCCCGATCTTACGGGGTATATAACCGAGGGTCAAATTGTCTTGACGAGACAATTACATCGAAAGGGAATTTATCCACCAATAGATGTCTTACCTTGTTTATCAAGACTAATGAATCAGGGGATTGGTCCCGGGAGAACGAGAGAGGATCATTCAGATGTTGCAAATCAGTTATATTCTGCATATTCAGAGGGAAGGGATTTGAGAGACCTCGTTTCTGTTGTTGGTGAAGAGGCATTAACGGAACGGGACCAAAAGTTCTTGGAGTTCGCTGAGAGGTTTGAGTGCGAATTCATAAATCAGGGAATTAATGAAAATAGAAGTATTGAAGAAACCCTCGAGATGGGATGGGATTTATTGGCAATATTGCCAGAGAGAGAACTGAAGAGAGTAGACCCCAAATTTATTGAGAAATATCATCCAAGATATAGGAGTAGAAGAAAATCTAAGGAATAATCATCCAGGATAAAGAATGGCAGATATAATTGAGGGGATTCATCCAACACGGATGGAACTTCTCGAGATAAATGAGAGAATAAAATTAGCGGAGAAGGGACATAAATTATTGAAGGAGAGAAGGGACTCGTTGATAACAAAATTCTTTGAAATTATAGACAAGACAGAGGGCTCAAGGGAGGAATTGATTTCGATTTTGAACAGGGCATATTCAAATCTGATAAAGGCTGGGATGATCATGTCGAAATTGGAAGTGGACACGATAGCATCAATAACACCAGAATCAAAGGAAATTAAAATATCAACAGAGAACATCCTGGGTGTAAGAACACCAAGGATTGAGATTATTGAGAAGGAGTATGATAAAAAACATGGGGTAATTTCTGCATCTTCTGTACTTGACGAATCTACCAGTAATTTTGAGGATTCATTCAAGAGGATTATAAATTTGATCGAGATGGAGGAGAAGATAAGAAGGCTTGGCAATGAAATAAAAAAGACTAAGAGGAGGGTAAATGCATTGGAGTATCTCATAATTCCAAGATTAAAGAATACTCGGGCATATATTGAGATGCGATTGGAGGAGATGGAGAGAGAGAATTTCTTCAGACTGAAGATTGTAAAGAGAAAGAAGGAACGAGAATCGGTTAAGTCCAATTCTAAATTACCAACTTAACCTTACAACTTCTTCCCAAGCGTTCCAATCATCGTCTCATTGCGTTATTTGTTGAGATAATGGTTGGCAAACTATTCTACCACACTCAATTAGTTGGAAGTGAGCATGTGATGAAGTCGGAGATAGAATTAAACAAAATTTTCAACGATTAATCATTATATCAAAATACTCCGTATTTAAATAAATATTTACCTAATTACATACATAGAAATTGACAACACTTCAATAACTCAAAATAAAAATGATTACTGCAAGCTATTATGTAATTCGGAATATATCCGATGCCCTGGAAAAGAAGGATTTGACTGAAGTAAAGGAGATATTTGAAAAATTTATGGAGAGATATCGGAACGATTTGGAGTTGAGGAGGATATGTGAGGAGTTCATGGAATATTTGGAAAGTGGGGATGAGGAGATATTAGAAAAGATAAAAGAGGATTTGGAAAAACTAAGAAATGCCCGGAGGATTAGGTCGCAAGGTGGCACTGGTCTATGGCACAGGGATAGAAGACCGGGATTGGGTCGGTTCATGTTAATAACATAAAAATTAATCGATCCGTATTTAATTAAGAGATATGAGAGCAAGCCAATATATTATAAAAAATATATATGCGATATTAGATAGATTGGATGAAATTGAAAGAGAACATGACATAGATGAATCTGAGAGATGCAAGATAAAGGATGTATTAGAGAAATTTTCGTGTCGCTATCTGGAGGATGATGAATTACAAAGTATATGCGATGAATTCATGCGATACTTAGAGAATAGAGACAAAGACCTTGTGGATAGGATAACAAAGGACCTGGAGGAGCTGGTTTATATAAGAAGATTGGAAACATTGATCGTAGAGTTGAGGTTTAAGGGCACGAGTGGGCATATGGTAGATTATACCTAAGCATTAACGACTATATACTTTATAGTACTTTCTATCACTTCGTTTTCTATGAGATTGTAATTTTATTAATTATTAAGTATATTATTTTTAAAATTTCCCTAAAAATGAGATTTGTTAGAAAGCGACACCCAAGGATTGGCGTTTATCTGTGTCATTGTGGTCATAACATTGCAGGCGTTATAGATATGAAGGTTGTGAGGGAATATGTAGAGAAATTGCCACTGGTTGTTGTTTGTAGAGAGCATAAATACATCTGTAGCGACTTGGGACAGAGCATTATTGCAAGAGACATCAAGGAGTATAATCTGGAGAGGGTAGTTGTTGCTTCATGTTCTCCAAGACTTCATGAGATCGTATTTAGAGAGGTTCTTGAGCTAAGTGATATGAATCCAAATCTATTTGAGATGGTCAATATAAGGGAACAATGCTCGTGGGTACATTCAAACGACTCTGAGAAGGCTACAGAGAAGGCAATAGACCTAATAAGGGC
>QMZM01000011.1 GCA_003663175.1 Candidatus Altarchaeales archaeon
AATCGATATCCTGGCGGGAGACCTAAAAATAGAGGTGAAAGCTGGAAAGTCTCATCGTAAATATCCGAGGAATGTTCTCATATTAGATGAGGAAGATTTACCGAGATTCCTGATGGAGATGTAAATACGATATTCCAAACATATCTGCTCAACCTCGCCACTTGCCCCACTTATCATTTAAGTGTCGTAGATTAATTTGCCACTTTGGGTTTTACCGCCGCAAATCTTTGATATTCCAAATCATTGACATTAGTGGCGAAGTTAAGTTACAAACTCGAGAATGAGCTTTTTATTCCTCTCTGGGATATTGCCTCGAGAAGTTTCTTTTTAGCCGATTCCGGTCTTTTTCCTTCTGTAGCGGATATCAAAATCCCCGGGAGGCATAAGTTACCCTCCGGGGAATCTGACGGGACATCTAACCCTTAGCATGATGCCGCCGGTGGGATTTGAACCCACGACACCCAGGTATCCGCACATCTGAGTCAAAGATTGCTCCATTTTTGTGCTTCAGCCTGGTGCTCTCCCAGTCTGAGCTACGGCGGCCTAATCCCCTATCTCAACCTCTGTCCCGAGAGCCTGTCCAGGGAGTCCCTTATTGAATCTTACGACAACTGCGCCCTTTCTTCCGTGTGGTTTTGTGATCTTTCCCATTATCTTTTTACCACTTGGTGTTGTCCACTTCACCTTCTTTCCAACGAGTTTCACCGCATCTTCCTTCTTCGAGCAATTCTCTGGCAATATTATCATCTGGTTTGTTTTTTGTGTTCTTGCCCCTCCTCTATAATTGACAACGACGCCTTTCATTCTAAATTGTCCTATAGATAATATTGAAGATTAAATTTTTAAATTTAGATTTTTAATGAATAATAATGATAAATTTAAAAAATGTAAATTAAAATGATTGAGGTAAGATTTCATGGGAGGGGTGGTCAGGGTGCCGTAACTGCCGCATCTCTACTAGCAGTTGCCGCATTTAAGGATGGAAAATTTTCTCAGGCATTTCCCGCATTTGGTGTTGAGAGAAGGGGTGCTCCAGTATTAGCCTTTACAAGGATTGGTAATAAATTTATAAGAAGGAAGTGTGAAATTTATGAGCCCGATATCCTCGTTGTTTTGGATTCAACGCTATTTAATGTTGTTGATGTTACTGCTGGTTTGAAGGATAATGGGACGGTAATAATAAACACAGAAAAACGCCCCGATGAGTTTGGTATAGAAAATGCCAATGTCTATACAATAGATGCGACATCTCTTGCATTTGAGGTTCTTGGAATGAATATCGTTAATACTGGGATGTTGGGAGCGTTCGCGGCATTTACTAATGAGGTTAATAAAGATTCGATAAATGAAGCGATAAGGGGGCATTTTCCCGAGAATATCGCAGAAAAGAATGTCTTGCTCGTTAATAAAATTTATGAAAAGGCGAGGAAAAATGATAAATTTCGAGAATATTAAATTGAAGGTAAATGATAAGGAAATAACGATTGGTGCGGTGTTAGAAAGTAATGGTTCGGTATCAAATTTAAAGACTGGGGCATGGCGCTCTAAGAGACCAGTTACAAATCTAGAAAAATGCACGGGATGTGGAGTTTGTTGGAGTTTATGTCCCGAGGGTTGTATAGTAAAGAGGGATAATGGTAAATTTGAGACCAATTTAGATTATTGTAAAGGCTGTGGCATTTGTGCAAATGAATGTCCCACAAATGCAATAGAGATGCTCATGGAGGAGAAATAAAATGGAGGGAAAGACCATAATGGAGGCTTCACACGCGGTATCTGAGGCGGTGAAGTCTGTAAAGCCCGGAGTTGTTGCAGCATATCCAATAACTCCCCAAACACACATTGTTGAGAGGATTTCTGAATTCATTGCTAATGGTGAGATGGACTGTGAATATATAAGAGTAGAATCAGAATTTGGAGCGATCTCCGCATGTTTGGGAGCATCTGCAACTGGTGTGAGGACCTATACATCAACGGCAGCTCAAGGACTTGCACTAATGCATGAGGTTCTCTTCATTGCCTCCGGGATGAGACTGCCCATAGGAATGACCGTGGCAAATAGGGCATTGTCCGCTCCAATTAATATATGGAATGACCATCAAGACTCAATCTCGGCAAGGGATTGCGGTTGGATTCAATTCTATGCCGAGACTGCCCAGGAATGTTACGATTTGACTATAATGCAGTTTAGAATTTCTGAAGATAAAAGGGTTTTACTACCATCTATGGTCTGCTTAGATGGCTTCACGCTAACCCACTTGTATGAGCCAGTCTATATTTTACCGCAGAGGAAGGTTGATGAGTTTCTTCCAGAATATAAGCCATATCACTCGATCCTAGATCCAGAGCAACCGCTAACCCTTGGTCCAATAGGATTTCCATCCCATTATATGGAATTGAGATATTCTCAAGTAAAGGCACTTGATGATTCCATTAATATTATTAAAGAGGTATTTGATGAATTCTCAGATTCGTTTCCACCAGAAATAGAGAATTCGAGACCGGAAAGATACTATCATGTCGAGGATTATAAACTTGATGATGCAGAAATTGCATTTGTTGCAATGGGTTCTGTCTGTGGAACGATAAAGGTTATGGTTGATAGACTCAGAAAGAAGGGGGAGAGGGTAGGATTATTAAAGTTGATAACCTATAGACCATTTCCAAAAAATGCAATTATAGATTCATTACGGGGTGTGAAGAAGGTCGCCGTCCTGGAAAAGGCGATATCCCCCGGCGGTAATGGACCGGTGTTTGATGAAATTCGCTCGTTATTTTATGATGAGATGGAGAGACCAGAGATTAGAGATTTTATTATCGGTCTTGGAGGCAGAGATGTCACATTCATGCATATAAAGAAGATTTATGATATGGTAAAGAATGATAAAGGAGAAGGGTTGGAATGGATATTTTAGGTAAAAATGGCTATACTCGGCTTACCTGAGGAGGAATACTTTTCATATGGGCATCGAGCATGTGCTGGATGTGGTGCCGCATTGGCAGTAAGATTGATAACAAAGGCTGCCGGAAGGAATTCTATAATTGTAGAGCCCACCGGGTGCATAGAGGTTGTTTCTACACCATATCCAGAGACTGCATGGAAACTACCGTGGGTTCATGGTGCTTTTGAGAATGCCGCCTCAATTGCTTCTGGAGTTACTTCCGCATTGAAGCACCTTGGCAAAGAGGATGTGAATGTGATTGTCATTGCCGGGGATGGAGCAACCTACGATATAGGATTCGGACACCTCTCCGGAGCATTCGAAAGAGGTCATAATTTTACATATATTTGCTACGACAACGAGGCTTACATGAATACGGGGATACAGAGGTCTGGAGCGACGCCATACGCCGCATCAACAACGACCACGCCATCTGGAAAAGAAAGCATTGGAAAGCAAGAATGGAAAAAGGATTTGGTTCATATTCTTGCCGCTCATGGTTCAAGATATGTCGCAACTGCATCGATTGGCTATCAGATAGATGCCTACAAAAAGATAAAAAGGGCCATCGAAACTAAGGGACCAACATTTGTAAATTTACTTGCTACTTGTCCAACGGGATGGAGAACAGATATCTCAAAGAGTATTGAGATCGCAAAACTTGCAGTAGATACCGGTGTCTTTCCATTATATGAAATTGTTGATGGAAGGCATATTGTAAATAGACCCAAAAGTATAGAAGAATTGAAGCCGGTGGAGGAATATCTAAGGATGCAGGGGAGATATAGACATCTGTTTAGACCGGAAAGGAATGAGGAGGCAATAAATTTCATCCAGCAGAGAGTTAAAGAAAATTTGAGATCATTATTAGAGCATGTCGAGAAGGGTCTTTGAATCTTAGTGTAGTATGTCCACTATCATATCAACCAACGAATCCCTATTCTCTAAATTTACATCTATGACATCGGTATCATCTCTTGCCTTTATCGAATCGGTGAATATGTTGCTCCATCGCATTATTGTTCCCAAGACCCTTTTTGTTTCTAAAGCAAGGATAACAGCCTCCTTAAATTTCTCTGAAAATAATTCCATCCTTCCGATTTCATCAATAATGATTAAATCCCTATCCAGGGAATCTAAAATGCTTTGAACCGCTATCTCATCAATATCATCTATATTTACAAAATACCTTCCAACCCGAAATCTCGTATTCAATTCTGTATGCGCCAATAAGCCTTCGTTTCCATCTAATGTTATAATCTTGAATCCCGTTCTAATCCCGTGCTCCCTTATCTCCTGGGTATAAAATCCTCCAGCACTCAGATCTATTCTATCTAAAACCCTCTTAATAATTGTAGTTTTCCCTATTCCAGGTCTTCCGGTGAGGAGTATATTTTTTCTCATTTTTAATAAATTTAACTATGTTTTGTAAAAATGCTGAACAAAGTAGAGAAAATTATAGTTGATGGAAAGGAAATCATCCTCATTGGGACTGCTCACGTCTCGAAGGAAAGTATAGAACTCGTGAGGGAAACTATCGAGAAAGAAAATCCAGATATCGTTGCTGTTGAACTCGATGAACAGAGGTATTATGCATTAATTAATAAAAAGAGATGGGATGAAACAGAAATCCACGAGGTTATAAGGAGTGATAGATCCCATTTATTCCTGATTCAATTGCTCCTTACAAATTTTCAGCAAAGAATTGGAGACAAATTTGGTGTTGCTCCGGGCTCGGAGATGATCGAGGCGATAAAGATTGCGGAGGAGAATGGAATTGATGTTGCCTTGGTTGATAGGGATGTTAGAGTAACATTAAAGAGGGCATTTAATTTAATGTCGTTTTCTGAGAAATTTAAATTATTCTATTTTATTTTGGAGGGAATTCTCGAGAGGGAGGAAATTGATGAGGAAATTCTGGAGAAATTAAAGGACAGGGATGTAATGACGGAAATGATTAAAGAATTATCAAGGAATGTGCCATCAATAAAGAGGGTTCTTGTTGATGAAAGAGACCGTTACATTGCAGATAAAATAATTACTCTAAATGCGGAGAAGATTGTTGCAGTTATAGGTGCTGGACACTTGGATGGTGTGAAGAAATTCCTTGGGTCGAAAATTTCAAAAAGTGATGGGGAAAATGAAATTAAGAATCTTGAGGAAATTCCGAAATCGAGAAGTGTGATGAAATGTGTCGCCTATCTAATACCAATAATATTCTTCATGATTATTGCCTATGGTTTCTATTCGAGAGGATTTGAGTTCACATTGGAGATGCTATTTAAGTGGTTCGTTATAAACGGAACATTCTCCGCATTGGGAGTTATGATCGCAACTGGACATCCTTTCTCAGTTATGACCGCATTCCTCGTTGCTCCAATAACATCATTAAATCCAACAATTGCGGCAGGTTGGTTTGCCGGGATTGTGGAGGGGATTGTGAGAAAACCCAGAGTGAGGGATTTTGAAAATTTATTGAAGTTGAACTCATTTAGAGATTATTTCGGGAACAGGGTCACGAGGATCCTTCTCGTCATGGTTTTTGCGAATATTGGGAGTTCCATTGGAACATTTATTGCTTTGCCTTATTTGGCATCACTGATTTAGTAACTTAGAAGCATCAGTGACACCTAACCAGATGAACCTCTCGATGCCATTAGTCCTCCTAAGGGACGCAACAGAGAACTAATACAGATAAGTTCACAATGCCATTGCCTTCAACCTTTAAGAAAGGTTGACCAAAGGTGCGATTTCGTTGAAATCGCACATAAGAGCGTCAGTGACACTTCCACAGTGAACCTCCAAGTGCCATTAGTCCTCCTAAAGGACGCCAACGATAACTAATACAGATAAGTTCCCAACGCCATTGCTTTAGGTCTTTATTTGGCATCACTGATTTAGTAACTTAGAAGCGTTGGTATTCCTTGGGATATATTCTAACACTTTGTAATACTATATTAAATTTATGAAGGTAATAAGTTTAAAGGTAGATGATGCCCTAAAGAAGGAAATGGAAAAACTAAGATGGATAAACTGGAGTGAAGTTCTGAGAGAAAGTCTAAGGAAAAGGATCGATGAGGAGAAAAGAAAGAAGGTAGGCTATGCTGTTAAGATGCATATGGAAATCCTATCTGAGATCGAGCAAAGTAGAATAGATTCTGCTAAAATAATTAGAAGGTTTAGAGATGAAAGGTGAAAAGATAGTTTTAGATGCTTCCGTAGTTGTGAAATTATTTACTAAAGAGTATAAAGTGATAAGGCTCTTAAAATTCTGGACTCTTATTTAAAAGAGATGTTATGATTTTTTCTTCCAAAGTTGGTTGTATGGGAAGTACTGAATGCTCTAAAATATCATAAATATTTTCCAAAACAAGAGATAGGAAAGGTCGGGATCATATTGCTCAGCTATGGATTTGAATTTTTTGAGTTGAGTGAAGAGTTAATTGAAAGGATGGTAAAACTTGCACTTGATCTGGATATAACAATTTATGATGCTTGTTATGTAGCATTGGCAGAAATCTTAGGATGTAAACTAATCACCGCAGACCGAAATTTGTTTAATAAGGTGAGAGGTGAAAAATTAATTGAGTTGCTTTAGGATTATAAATTTACCATCTCTGATAATTTAATATGAACAGGATAATTGCTTTTGGAGTTATTGGGCATCCGATTGAGCATTCATTATCGCCAGTGATGCATAACTCCGTATTCAAGCATCTGGGACTTGGATACGAGTATTTAAAATTTGATGTTCATCCAAAGGATTTGGGAAAATTTATAGAGAATTGCAAAGAGAATAACTTTATAGGTCTTAATGTTACAATTCCCCACAAAATTTCTGTTATAAGATTCCTCGATAAAATTTCTGAGGAGGCGAGATTGATTAATGCTGTTAACACGATAAAATTTGAAGATAAGACCGCCATCGGCTTTAATACCGATGGCTTGGGCTGCGTTAGGGCATTATTGGAGTGGATTGAAGGGATTAAGGGGAAGAGGATTCTCGTCCTGGGGGCTGGAGGCGCTTCGAGAGCAATTTCATTCCAATTGGCAATTGAGGGGGCAGATCTGCTAATTTCAAATAGAACTTATGATAGGGCATTGACCCTGGGTAATGAAATTAGGGAAAAGGTGGGTAAGAGGGTGGAAATTGTTAAATTTTCCCACGATGAGATGAAAAATTTCATAAATGATATAGATGTGTTGATAAATGCAACATCAGTTGGAATGTTTCCAAAGGTTGATGAAATTCCCATACCAGAGGATTTATTGAAATTTTTAAACGAAGATGTGGTTGTGATGGACATAGTTTATAATCCCATTGAAACGAAATTGCTTAGAGAGGCTAAGGCTTTAGGATTTAAAACCGTGGATGGTGTTGGCATGCTGGTCTATCAGGGAGCGGAATCCTTGAGAATTTGGCTTGATATTGAGGCGCCAATAGATTTGATGAGGAGGGTTGTGGTAAGGGAATTGGGAGGATGACTCCAAATGGAGTTGGGGATTTAGTTGAAAAGATTTCGAGTGAGATAATTGAGGATATAATTGATAGAATTGATGATTATGAATTTGACTCATTTCTGATAGGGGTAAGGAGTGATGATGAAAATATAAAGAATGAATTGAAGAGGAAATTAAAAAGATTTCTTCAAAAAATTACGGGAAAGAGAATAGATTTTAATAATCCCGACATGACAATAATTGTAGATTTGGAAAGAAATTCCGTAGAACTCCATATAAGACCGCTCTACATCTACGGAAAATATAACAAATACAAGGAGATGCCCCAGACAAAATGGTTATGTAGGGCATGTAGAGGGGTCGGATGTGAGAGGTGCGAGTGGACTGGAAAGATGTACGGGGAGAGTGTTGAGGAGAGAATTGGAGATGTCTTGATCGATCTCTTGGATGGCAAATCTACAAGTTTTCATGGTGCGGGAAGGGAGGACATTGATGCCCTCTGTACGGGATGGAGGGAATTTGTTATTGAAATTCATGAGCCGAGGATAAGGAGCATAGACCTGAAATCGGCAGAAAAGAGGATAAATGAGAAGAATAAAGGTATTATTGAAGTTAAGGACCTGAAATTTGTTGATAAAAATTTTGTGAGGGCATTGAAGGAGAAAAGGGTGAGCAAGATCTATGATGTTTTTATAACTGCAGATAATCCAGGTCCGCTGAATTTGGACGAGGTAGAGACTGATAATGAAATTATAATCCTTCAGAAAACTCCGAAGAGGGTATTGCATAGAAGGGCTAACAGAATTAGAAAAAGAAGGGTTAAAATTCTAAGAATTGAAAAATTATACGGTAATAGATTATTTATGAGGATAATGGCTGAACATGGCACATATGTAAAGGAATTCGTATCTGGCGATGATGGAAGAACCAGACCATCATTGTCAGAAATTTTGAAAACCCCCATGCGAGTTGATAAATTGATTATCGTTGGATTTCAAGAATCCCGAGTCTTCTCAGAGTAAAACTCCTTCAATACATCTCTGTATTTAATTCCATACTTCTTTGCTATCCTCCTTACATCATCGAACTCTGGTTTTTCTCCATATCGAGATTTCTTTATACTTATTTTCTCCTCATTTCCATGAATTTTTATTTTTATCTCTCTAATTTCCCTATCCGCCTCAAATCTATAACTTATTGGCAAAACTCTAACGCCAAGAGTTCCAGTCTCTTCCATTAAAATCCTTGAAAATTTCTCTGGATCATCTGTCAGAATTCTTATCAAGTGTCCCAATCTTCCCTTCTTCATTATCACTGGAACGACATGTATGTCAAGAGCGCCCTCATCCATAATTCTCTCCATTAGATATGAGATTATTTCTGGACTGCAATCATCCACATTACTCTCCAGCAAGACCATTTCCCTCCCAAGAATTGCCCTCAGAACATTTGGTCTTTTTAAATCCATATTGCCAGCACCATACCCCTCCCTACCAACTAACTCTACCTCCTTAAATTCAGTAACAATATTTGAAAGAATTGCAACTCCAGTCGGAGTTGTAATCTCTTTATCTGAGATAAATTTTATTGGTATAGAATTTTTCCTTATTATCTCCAAAGTTGCTGGAGCCAATTTTCCCACAGAAACGACAGAACAATAGATTTCCTTATCTATTAATTTCAAATCCTCTAATGCAAGCGCTACCGCAACCGCATCGACAACACAATCTATTGCATCATGCAGATGAACCTCATTTATATCCTTATTATGGACTCTCGCCTCAGAAATTGCCAACTCTCTCAGGATATTCCTTGCAAGGATTTTTGTCTTTTCTGAGACATTTAAATCTTGAATTTCTCTATCTAAATCGATATATCTTCTCTTTCCCACTCTGAATTTTGCATCGAATTTCTTTGCTTTGACGCCGAGTTTTTTTACATCTCTCACCGAGAGATCCGCCACTCCCGACAATTTTTCCCTAATCTTTTCAAAATCCGCCCCCAAGTCGATTAGTGCCGAAATCAACATATCCCCAGAAACCCCAGATGAACAGTCAAGGTAGAGCATGTTATATTATTGTAGTGAAACGGTAAATATCTCCCAAGGTGGGACTTAGAACTACAAATTCTAATAATATTTAAATCATTAGAATTAAAATTTCTAATATGGAATTAATCTATCAACATAATCCGTGGTGGAGGGGAAGGGAGGATATAGTTATTAAAAAGGGGTGATGGATTAAAATGGTAGTTGAGATCCTTACTCCCATAGTAATACCTGCCTTGTTTTTCGTGGCGGCGGGTATTAGGCTGTTGTATCAATATGAGCGAGGTGTTGTCTTTACCTTGGGGAAATTTAGTCATGTTAAGGAACCGGGTCTGAGATGGATTATTCCAGTGATTCAATCGATGGTGAAGGTCGATATGCGGATTAAAACTGCTGACATTCCAAGACAAGAGGTTATTACAAAAGACAACATAACCATACTTGTAAATGCCGTGGTTTATTTCAGAGTTGTGAAGCCGGCCGATGCCATAATAAAGATTGAGGATTACGCATTTGCTGTCAGACAATATACGCAGGCTGCTTTGAGAGATGTTATCGGCAACAGTGATTTGGACTTCGTTTTGACCGAAAGGGTAAAGATTGCAAACAGCATAAAGGAAATTGTAGATACTGAGACATCAGAGTGGGGCGTTGATATAGAATCCATAAAGATTCAGGAGATAGAACTTCCCGCAGAAATGAAGAGGGCAATAGCAAAGCAAGCCGAGGCTGAAAGAGTAAGGAGAGCCATAATAATTGCATCTGAGGGTGAATTAAAGGCATCCGAGAATCTAAGGAAGGCTGCAGACAATCTATCTAAAAGTCCCGTATCTGTTCACCTAAGAACCTTACAGACAATAAGGGATATAGCGGCTGATCCCTCAGAAAAGATCGTTTTGTTCTTACCCTCTGATTATGAAGAAATTGCTAAAAGAGTATTAAAGTAAGGATGTTGGACCAAGATATAAGGTATTTGCAAATAGCGTTTAATGATGACCTGGAATCTGTAGAGAGGATACTCCCGACCATTCCCAAGAGTGATAGAATTTTGATAGAGGCGGGAACACCATTTATTAAGAGGGAGGGGTTCAATGGCATGAGAAGGATTTCAGAATTATGGGATGGCAAAATAGTTGCTGACCTAAAAACATCTGATGGTGCATTGGGAGAGGTCGAACTGGCCTTTGATTCTGGCGCATCTGCAGCCACAGTTATCGGAAGTGCACCTATAGAAACAATTGATTTATTTATTCGAAGGTGTGAGGAATTGGGCATAGAGTCAATGATAGATATGATAGGTGTAGATGATCCACTAAAGATATTGTTAAAATTAAAACGACCGCCAAGAGTCGTTGTTCTTCATAGGGGTAGAGACGAAGAAACAACAAGGGGCAAGGTCATAAAATATAAACACATAAATAGGATGAGAAGTAAATATGATGTTTTAATATCTGCTGCGGGGGGAGTTGATTTAAGGGAAGCTAGAAGTGCAATATTTAATGGTGCAAATATAGTTGTTGTGAATATTGTATCTCCGTACAGCCCCTGGAGGGGAATCAAATCAAATGAAAATGTTGCAGAAATAGCAAAGGAGTTTTTGGCTACAATAAGGTGAATTTTTAGATTATACGAATTCTTATACCCCTGGGGGTGAATTCTGGATAATGCCTTCTAAAAATTTATAATATGGCGTCAAGTTTTTCTTTGAGTATGAGAACGATATCACTTTTTTATGCTTAACTTGGGGTCGATTTTACTTCAGTTTATTTTATCATTTTTTTTGAGCCCAAAATGATCTTTCACTTCCTCGATCTCAGGATCTTATAAGCAAAGACTGCTGCGCCATAGCCATTGTCTATATTCATTACCGCAACAGGAGTGCAGGAATTCAGCATTGTAAACAAAGCGGTTCTTCCCTGTTGGGCAGTTCCATAGCCGATGGATGTTGGAACTCCAATTACGGGGATGTTGGTCAGACCGGCAATTACAGATGGCAATGCTCCCTCCATCCCAGCAATTACAATCAATACCGAGCAATCCTTCATTTTTTCTAATGCTGGAAAAATTCTGTGTAAACCGGCAATTCCAACATCATATTCCGTAATTGTTTCACAACCCAATTCCCGAGCAATTTCTCTCGCCTCCTCCGCAACTGGAATGTCCGATGTTCCAGCAGTTAGAATGCCTATTTTTCCTATTTTCTCCACATTAAAATTTTTATCCTTGATTATAAGAACCTTGCCCCTTTCATTATATTTTGAGATTAAATTTTCTTTATTGATGGAATTTAAGATTCGTTCTACTTTCTCTTTCTCAATTCTCGTGATTATCACCCTTCTTGAGTCGGAGATAATTTTTTTTGAAATTTCAATTAAATCTTGGGTTGATTTTCCACTGCCAAAAACTATCTCCGGAATTCCGCACCTCTTCTCCCTTTCCTTGTCATGCTTTATGATCATTTCAATATTCTCAGAATTTGTCTCAATTCATTAACAGTTAATTGTCCAGGAGCGGATTCCCTCCCTTTTTCAATAGACGCATAAGTAAGATAAGAGCCAAGAATTGGCGCAAGAATTCTTGAGACCTTGCCGATCTCTCCCATCGAGACCGCAATTATTGGAATTCCAAATTTATTATCATTTTTCTTAATAACTAATGCCCTCATTACCTCCAAGACATCCTCATAGTTCCTTGGCATGAATGCAACCTTTGCTATATCGGCACCTTCTCCCCTTTCCCTTTCTAGAATTTCGAGGATTTTATTGATCGGTGGCGTCCCATTGAAATCGTGATACGATAGTATAACTTTTTTATTATTTTCCCTTGCCCTCTCTATCAACCCGTCTCTAAGTCTCTTCTCGGTCATCAATTCTACTGTAATATATTCTGAAAAATCCAACGCCTTTAAAAGGATATTTATTCTCTTCTCATCACTTCCATCAAAATTTCCCCCCTCCCATCTCGGCATGCATGTCACTATTACCGGTTTCTCTATTTTCCCTATCTCCGAAATTTCATCAATATCTGAAACATAATCTAATCTCAACTCAACTAAATCTGCATTTGATGAATTTGCAAGCCTTACCATATCTCCGAGTCTGTTCTCTGTTATTGAAGCGCAGATCATTTCAAAAACTTTCAAAAAACTATATCATTTTTATTTATAAATTTAATAATTATTTATCATCATGACAAGAATAATTGGTGTTGTATCGGGGAAGGGGGGTGTAGGAAAGACGACTCTTGTTTCCAACCTGGGTGTTGCCCTAGCACAACAAGGTGCCAAGGTTGCCGTTATAGATGCAAATTTGACTGGTGCAAACCTTGGACTGCACTTTGGATTGATCTCCTATCCAATATCAGTGCATGATGTTATGAGGGGGAACAACACACTAGCAGATGCAATTTACAAGCACCCGTCTGGTGTCGATATAATACCCGCATCTCTTTCAATAGATGACTTAGATGTTACCCCCGCAAATATAAAGGAGGCGATACTTGAGCATCTTGGAGACAGAGACTTCGTTCTTATCGATTGTGCAACCGGCTTGGACAGAGAAACCCTAAATGCCATTGAAATGTGCGATGAAGTAATCCTAGTTACGCATCCGGAACTGCCGACGATCTCTGACGCTTTGAGAACAAAGACGGTCGCAAAGAGATTTGAGAAGAATATTGTTGGTGTTGTCTTGAACAGGGTGACAAAAGAAGACGAGATGAAGAAGGAGAATGTGTCTGCATTCTTTGATTTGCCGGTGATTGGAACGATACCAGAGGACATATCGGTGAGAAGATCCATAGAAAATAAGAATCCCATAGTGCTTGAGAAGCCAACCCACAGGGTAAGTCAGGAGATGAGAAGGATAGCAAATTACCTCCTGGGGAAGAAAGAGGAGAAGAAGAAAGTTGGTATCATCGATAGGATTCGCTCACTTCTTGGCATATAATGATGATAGTGAATGAAACGAGGGGTTTTGTGATAAGTGAAAATTCGGGTATTGCTAATTCTTTATTTTCAAGACTTAAAGGATTGATGCTTTCTGAAAGAAGGGACTTGGTTCTTGTATCTCCAAGAGAAGGAATCAGAGAGTCGTCGATACACATGCTATTTATGAGATTTCCAATAGATGTTATTTGGTTAAATTCAGATATGAGGGTTGTTGATTTGAAAAGTAAGATTCCACCATTTAATCCATTCGCAATGAGAACTTGGAGGATTTACAGACCAAGAAAACCGGCAAGATATGTAATTGAACTTGGAGGTGGGAACTTAGGAGAAACGAGAATTAATGATAAAGTAAAATTTCTATATTCAAATTCCCGAAAATCTTCTCATCAGCCTTCTTAGCCTTCTCTCATCACCAAATGTCTTCATCATCTTCTTCATCCTTTTATAGTAATTTAGCAATTCTCTTACCTCTTCCGTTTTTCTTCCAGAACCTCTTGCTATTCTCTCGACCCTTGACCTCTTTATTATTTCTGGGTTTTGCATTTCTTCCTTCGTCATGGAATCCATTATTATCCTAAATATCCTTAGTTTTTCCTCTTGAATGTCGAGCATATCCTTAGGTATTTTTGTGCCCAGGGGGAGCATTTCAATAAGCTTTCTCAGAGAACCCATCTTACTTATCTGCTCGATCTGTGTATATAAATCCTCTAAGGTGAATTTTCCCGTCATGAATCTCTTGGCAGATTTCTCATCAAACTCCACTTCCTTTGCTTTTTCCAACAAACCCCGAAGATCGCCAAATCCAATGAGCCTAGAAACGAATCTCTCGGCATTAAATTCTTCAAAGTCATCTATATGCTCGCCTGTGCCAATGAAATAGACCCTAGAATTGGTGGCTGCACATGCGGATAATGCTCCGCCACCCTTTGCAGAGCCATCCAATTTTGTGAGGATGACTCCATTAACATTGCATTTTTCAGCAAATGCCCTCGCCTGCTCTCCCGCATCTTGTCCAATTGTTGAATCCAATACGAGCAGGGTTAAATCTGGCGTTATTTTTTCATAGATTCTGTTTATCTCATCCATCATCTCATCATCAAATTTGTGCCTGCCTTCAGAATCTATCAATATGGGTCCCTCCCCTCCAAATTTTCTTATTCCTTCCTCAATAATCTTTAAGGAATTTTTTTCGTTCGGATTGCCATAGAATTTAAGATTTGCCTCCTCGGAAAGTTGTTTTAATTGCTCGTATGCCCCGGCACGAAATGTATCTGCACATATGACCTTCGGATTCATACCCCTCTTTTTTAGAAATTTCCCCAACTTTACAACTGTTGTTGTCTTTCCCGAGCCTTGAATTCCAACCAATAGAATCTTATAATTTTCCTTAATTTCTAATCTTTCTCCCCCTCCCAATAAATTAACCAATTCTTCATAAGTAATTCTAATTAAATTCTCCTTTCTATCCAGCATCCCGGGGGGTTTTTCTAATAAACCACGCTCCTCTATCCTCTTCGAAATCTTAAGGACCAACTCTACATTAACATCCGCAGCAAGCAATGTCTTTTGTATATCCCTTACAAACTCTCTCACAACCCTCTTATCGACAATAATTGCCCTTCTAAGTTTTGTTATTGAATTCCGCAATCCTTGACTTAATCCTTCAAAGACCATCTTATCTCAATGAATTTCTAATTATCTCCGTCAGGTTTTCCTCCTGGATTAGACCGCTATAGGTTTCTTCATTGATAACTATGGAGGGGGTCTCCCTTATTGAATATGTTGTCTTTAGTGTGTTTACTATGGGTTCATCGAGGTCCACATTCAACACAAAGATTAACACGCTATTATTAAATTTTTCCCTTATCCTGTCCAAGATGTATCCCTGTTGAATGCATTCTTCGCACGGAACGGAATAGAAGTATAAGATTACTGATATGTTTCCGTTGCATCTCTTCTCCAAATACTTATTGAGAATCCACGCCTTGATCGATAATAATGCGTAATCTCTCCTCAAATCCTCAAACTCTCTACCCCTTTCCAACTCCCTCCCCAGCTCCCACACCTTTTTTGTATTTTCATTTACCAAATTTGCCAGGGAACCGCAACTCAAATCCCTGCCAATTATGCTCAGATATGCATATTCCAGCTGTAGATTCTCTATCCTTCTCTGCAACGATTTCACCTTCCTCTCAGTATAGTCTGTCATCGATTTTTCTATGAATAGTCCCGAGAAAACTCCGGTAAGATAAAGTAGTATAGAAAATGCCCCAGCTAAGATGTAGAGTTTTGTTCTATCTTGCATGTTTAATATATTTTTATCTATCAACTATATATTATTCATTTACTTATATGGAAAAATGGATGCGGAGATATTACATGAAATAACATTATTCCTATATCATCTATTCCTAATACCCGTTGGCTTTTTCTCATTTCTGTATTATATGTTAGCATTGCGCAGTATGTCCATAAATCATAATGAAATAAAATCCAAGAATAATAATGAGGATGGAAATAATGAAGATGGAAACTGGCCGATGGTCACAATTCAGATTCCGGTGTATAATGACCCTGTTGCTATCCGATGCATAGAACATTGTTTAAATTTTGACTATCCGAGGGATAGATATGAGATAATTATCGCCGATGATAGTGACTGTGAAAAAACTAAAAATTTGATCGATAATTATTCTAAATATGAGAATGTCAGGATAATAAGAAGAAATCATAGAAACGGCTTTAAGGCTGGCGCCCTGAATAATGTGCTGAGATACTCTAATGGGGAGATAATTGTTGTATTTGATTCGGACTATACCCCGCCAAGGGATTTTCTCAAGCGTATTATCGCTCCGTTTCTAGATGATGATGAGGTCGTATGTGTCCAGGCAAGAATGAGTTATATAAATTCTGATCAAAATTTAATAACGAAATTTGCATCCATCTGTCTTATGAATTATCATAATTGCTACATGCCAATAAATCAGAAATTAAATATACCGTTTTTCTGCGGCACTGGCGGGGCGATAAGGAAAAGTGTATTAGAAGAGGTTGGTGGTTGGAATGAAGAAAGTATTACAGAGGATGCGGACCTCTCTGTAAGACTAATCGATGCCGGTTATAAGCATGTATACCTCCCGGACCTAAGAACCCCCGGGGAGGTTCCATTCACGCTTAGAAGTTTTATAAAACAGCAAAAGAGATGGTGCTATGGTCTGACGAGGGTCTTTATAGAGCATTGGAAAAAGATTTTATTGAATGCTCATTTATCAATTCCCCAGAGATTCATGCTCGCATTCATTACCTTGGGTTATTGTGTGTGCCCATTTGTTGTTGGTATGACACTCTTCGGCACATTGGGCTGGTTTATTGGTAAGCCAAAACCCATATTAATCTCGGACATTATCAGATTTGTTGAGATATTTATTGCTACATCTGGCTTTCTGTTTTCACTATTAATTGCACTTGGAAAAGAGGGCAGAATGGATTTGTTAAAGCATACTATAATAGCTGCACTTACTATCGGAATCGTTGTTTCGATTACAAATTCGATTGCATTCTTAAAGGCAATCTTCGGCAGAAATGAAACATGGGTTAGAACACCAAAACTCGGGCTAAAGGGTTAAAATGATGGACTTGGTGCTGTGTTTTATATTTTCGGTATTGGTTGTTTTGTATGCCTCTTGGGTTTTATTGCTGTTATATCCAAAAAGGGAAAAATCCAGGGATTATTTCCCGGGTCTCTCGATAATAATACCCGCCCATAATGAAGAGG
>QMZM01000012.1 GCA_003663175.1 Candidatus Altarchaeales archaeon
GTTTAAGGGGGGAATGTATTATTATGAAGATGGCGTAGAGGGTTATCCCTATCCAACAGTCTTGGTTTACGGAACAAATGGCTACAAAGAAATTTTATCTTACGATGAGGAAAATCAAACCTGGTATCACGAAATTATCCCACCAGATGATGAGGGGTTAAAGATTAAAATTAAAGCTGAAGCCTTGGGTATACCTTTTTGGATGGGACCCCAAGAAGGACCTTATATAATTCACGGAGCCTTCAGTGGCACAAAAGATGTAGATGCCTGGGGAGGCTTCTGGGTTGTGGGAAAATTTGAAGGTAAAGTGAAGCTTCCTCAACAAAAAGAAGAGAAGGAATTTTCCGGCCACTTTTTATTTGACAGAGCAACCCACATCGCTTACTATGCCCAGCAGGACTATCAAGGAGAGTATTGCAGAGAAGCTCTTTGTCCGGCAAGGGGTGGCGTGGTTGAATTTTCCTGTATGGGAATATTTGATGATGATTTCATGATTACCCTTTGCGATTCAAAAAACCCAACTCCGGTTAATTTCCCAAAATTCCAGCATCAAGGAAGAATAAATTACATTTTCAATGAGAGCTATCCCTTCAATGATTTCACTTTAAAGAGTTTTGGAGAGCATCTTCAACCCTCAAGTTTCGAACTCAAGGGAAAATTTAAAGAGGGAAGTGTAAATTTGAAAGGAAAGGTAATTGAGTACTGGCCACCGAAAGGGTGGGGAAGAGTTGAAGGAACCTGGTGGGATCCGGAAGGAAGAAGAACCTGGGGAAGGGCATTTATTTCCTGGGAAGGAGAAATAGAATTTAAAGGGGAAACGATAAAGGTTGAGGATGTTATGGGGATAGGAGAGTTCACGAGGTTTAAAGGGAGTAAGTGAGAAAAATCACAAAATTGCATTCATTGACCTGTCGGAGCTAAAGCATCTAATTTGTTCTCTCAGATTAAGAAAGAGTGGCAAAGAGAGCTTTCCGTTCATGGTGGATTTATGGGTCGAATTCGAGGATTTATTTGGTGTTGGTAGAGATGTTGAATTTGATACGGGACGAAGAGATTTGAACGAACTGTCACGCCCAGTTCACATGCGGGTGCGATTTCCAACGAAATCGCACTTGAATTTAATACGGGACGAAGAGATTTGAACTCCGGTCTCCGGCTCCCTAAGCCGGAAGGATCGCCAAGCTACCCCACAGTCCCAAAGGTTGTAAATTTATTGATTTAAAGGGATAAATTTTATTTAGAGTGAAACCGAGGGCGAAGGTTAAGGGTGTTGTGACGGAGAGGAGAATAGATAGGAGAGTGATAGATGAGATGTATAGAGATGGCTATCTATACGCAAAATTTGGTGAATATTTCAGGAGAACCCACGGCTATAAGATATTCAAGATTCCGGTAGATGCCGGGTTTACATGTCCAAATTGGGATTCTCGACTCGATGACAAGGGGTGTATATTCTGCCCGTGGTTTGCAAAGAAATTTACTCACGAGAGCTTCAGGAGAGTCTTGGGAAGAGATTTAAGGGTTCAGGTTGATGAGCAGATAAAATATCACAAGGCGACTGGGGCTGGAGAAAAATTTCTAATTTATGTTGCATTTGCAACCAATACATATAAACCCCCAAATGAATTGAGAAGAATCTACGATATCCTCTTGGAGCATGAAGATGTCGTTGGTCTTTCAATTGGCACAAGACCGGATTGTTTGCCGGAAGAGGTTCTTGACCTTCTTTCCGAATATGTAAAAGAAGGATATGAGATCTGGCTCGAATTGGGACAACAATCCATGCACTATCATACATGCGAGAGGATTAACAGGCATCACGGAATTGCCGAAATTCTAAATATTGTTGAAGAGGCGCATAAGAGGGGGATTTTAATTTTAATTTTTACAATTCTCGGTCTTCCATATGAAACGCCATCTGAGATGATCGAGACTGCAAGGATAATCTCACAAATTAATGCAGATGCTGTAAAGATTTATCCATTATTAGTTATGAAGGGCACACAACTCGTCAATGAGTATCTTTCTGGGAAATATCGCCCGATAAGTAAGATCGAATATCTTTCAATTCTCGCGGATTTTATAGAGAATCTATCACCCCACATTCTAATCCAGAGAATTTCGAAGGACGCCGGCGTTGATGAAAAGATCGCTCCGGAATGGAATACACATCGCTTTTTAATAGGTCCAGAACTGGAAAAGATTCTAATGCTGAGAGGAACGAGACAGGGTTCAAGGTATAAGATCGGTTTGAATGTCGATGAATTAAAACCTATATAAAATTTTAAAATTTAAAATTTAAAGTGAAATCTTGGACTTCAGGGAATTCATCTGCTGATAAGCCATCCTTAATAGAAATTCAATTGTATCTCTGTTTATTATTTCAGAATTTAGTGCCAAGTTTCTTGCATTATTAAATGCCCTGATTATGATGAATTGGATTGTAAATGAATTTATTATATTTGAATTAATTGCAAGATTAAATGCGTTGAGATGAGCATTCTTTATATCAGAAAATAACTTTTCATCGTTTATCTGTAGCACATCCGGGGTGTAGAGTATACCATCTTCATACGCCGCCATTATTTTTAGAGAGACCTCTATCGGCTCGATTCTCAATCTTGCCAAGACATTTGCAAGTTCCTCCGAGATTTTTTCTCCCCTTCTTGCGACCAGAGAATCCTCCTCTATGACAATTTTTCCCTTATCTATCTTTGCCTTTATACCAACATTCTGTATCTCGGCGAGTACGGGTCCGGGGGTCAGTGATGTTTCACCGGCGGGTACAACGATGTCGCATGGCGCGATTGCATTTGCCTTGATGGGAGCGGTTGTCTTGCAATCATCTAAAATCCTCTTTAATTTTAATGGGTCGGCATTGCAAAATATCAAACCGGTCGGACCTTTAATGTATTTGTCCATATCCTTTATCTTCACCTTTTCAAGAGCCCTCTTGATAAGGTTGTTCCTCGAAATTCTGAGTGTTGCAATTTCCCCCAAATTCCTTCTCATTTCCTGTAATTTTTTGGATGGGATATTGGAGATGCTAACTAATGCTACTGATTTTGATTTCGAGATTAGATTTGCCAGGTCTTCAACCTCCCTTATCTTCCATTCCTGAACCATTTTTCTAATCCAATTTTATCTCAACCGGCTGACCCATTGTTGTTTTAACATATAGTGATTTAATTTTATCCCTCGGAATTTGTTTTTCGATCGCATTTATAACCGCAATTATATTCTCTGCTATATCCTCTGGATTCATGTCCTCTGTTCCAACTGGGGCATTAACCGTGGGATTCTTTTTTGACCTTATTCTGATACTATTCCTTAACCTTTGGAATATTGGCTCGAGGTCTGCGGTTGCTGGAACTGGCTGTGGCATCTTTCCTCGAGGAGCCAACACTATCCCCCATTTCTTTCCAATGATTGGCATTAGGTCTGCCTGAGCAATAAAACTATAGCATGAATTGGCAAATTTCCTCATCTTTCTTCTATTCCTCGCATATTCCTCCAACTCCTCTCTACTAAGAACATATTTTGATAATTTTTTTGCTCTTAGATTCATATCGCCATCGGCAAAGACTCCTATATTTATCTCCTTACCCCTACCCTTCGGCAATAGAATATTAAGATTTAATTTATTCTCGGGTTTTTCTATATCAATGTTCGTAAAATTAATATACAGGTCAATGGATTGTGTGAATCTCCTCTTCTTAGATTTCTTCAGGCATTCCTTAACACTCCTTACCACATTCTTTTTATCCATTTGATTTCCTCCTACCAAATGGTAGTAAAGCGGAACAGAACGATAGAGGTTCGGGATAGAATATCTATTTTATATTAGATGTTTAAAAATTCTTATTGTGAGAGTTTGTCATCATACCTTCCCTCTTCAATCTCCTTCAGTATTTCCTTCCCGTGTTTTCCATCTACTGTAACACCCATGCTTATACATGTGCCGATTACCTCCTTAACTGCCGCCTTTAGTGAATTTGCAAGTAACTGTCCCCTCTTCATCTTAACTATCTTTAATAATTGTTCCAGTGTCAAATTTCCGACCGGATTCCCATTGCTGGAGCCTTTCTCAATGTTCAACTCCTTCTTTATGAGTGCCGATGTTGGAGGTGTGCCAACTTCTATATCAAATTTCTTTGTTTCGGTGTCTACAATTACCTTAACTGGAATCTTCATTCCCTCAAACTCTGAAGTTCTTTCATTTATTGCATTAACGACCTCATTTATATTTAGACCCATGGGTCCGATTTTTGGCCCCAGTGGGGGTCCTCCAGTTGCCTTGCCACCCTCAATTAGTAATTCGATTACTTCATTTGCCATTCTATTCCTCCTCTTCTTCGCTTTCTCTTCTTATTATCTTTATATCATCCCCCTTTACGGTTATCGGTATTGGAACTGCAGCCTCAATTAATTCGACAGTAATTTCATCCTTGTCTTTATCGATCCTCGCAACCCGTGCCTTTTCCTTTTTAAAGGGTCCCGAAATTAATTCAACTAGGTCCCCTCTGCTAACCTCCTGAACCGCTGGTTTTGGTGTCAATATCTTCTCTAACTCATCTATAGAAATTGAGCCGGCGGACCCTATATCCCCCCTTTTTCTCAGCAATAACCCCTTTGTTTTTGGAACATTTCTTATCAGATCCTCAACTATGCCGGGATTATCTGCCTCAACAAGAACATAACCCTTTAATCCCGTGGTGTATAGAATTGAATAAACCCTCTCGGATCTGTTCTCTTTTTTCTTCTCCCTACTAAGTGCTTCCTGATACAAGAGCCTCGCAATAACCTGTTCCTGCCCCGCAGTTGCTCTGACGGCATATATATTTGGACTCATAATTTCTCATAAGATTAAAAAAGAATTTCTGCGATTATAAGGATTATAAATCCTATGAAGCCTATTATTATCATTCCCAAACCCGTTATCTTTGCAGTCTCTATAAACTCTGACATCTTTGGCTTTCTTGTGAGTCTTAATATTCTTCTCGTCTCACGATACGCCTTACCTAAGCTTATCATCTTGCCCTAGATCTCTCTAAGTCCTAGATCTGCGTGTTCTTCACCGAATGCCTCTACCTTCTCTTCCAACTCCTCCTCAAATGCCGGTGTCTTGACCCCCGCAAGAATTACAAGGGTCTTTATTATGTTTCTATCAAGCGATTCATCTATCTGTGCGCCCCATATTATCTGCGCATCGGGACTTATATTCTCTGAAACAATTCTAACTATTTCCTCTGCTTCTTCTAATGTCATATCCTTGCTACCTATTATATTGACGAGAGCACCCTTTGCATTAGAGATATCTGTATCCAAAAGAGGCGACCTAAGTGCTCTCTCTACAGATTCACGGGCTCGTTCGTCCATTGGTGTGTCCCGAGTTGATGTTCCCAGACCTATTAATGCTGTTCCACCCTCCTGCAATACCGCCCTGACATCGGCGAAGTCGAGGTTGACAAGACCCGGTTTTGTTATCATCTCCGTAATCCCCTTGACAGAATTCGCAAGGAGTTCATCGGCAACCTTGAATGCATCATTCAATGGGAGATTTGGAGCAACCTCGAGGAGTCTGTCGTTTGGTATGACAATAACCGTGTCTGCGAATTTCCTCAATTTTTTCAAGCCGTTAATTGCATTTCTTGCCCTTACTTTACCTTCTACAGAAAATGGTAGTGTCACAATTGCTACTGTTAGTGCATTTATATCCTTTGATACCTCTGCAATTACTGGAGCAGCACCAGTTCCAGTGCCACCTCCCAAACCACAGGTGATGAATACCATATCGGCCCCAGTCAATACCTGTGCTATCTTCTTTATGTCTGAGTCGGCACACTGCTCTCCAAGTTCTGGGTCGTTTCCCGCTCCAATACCGCCGGTTATAGACGCACCAATAAGAAGCTTTGTCATCGCCTTTGTGTATAATAAATCCAGCGCGTCCGTATTAATTGCAATTATCTCACCACCTTCCACGCCCATATCAACTAACCTGTTTATTGTGTTTCCACCTGCACCTCCCACTCCAACGACCTTTATTGATGTCTTTATCTCTTCGACAATCCTCCTCAACTCTTCGTCGGTGTCCGATGCCAATGATGCACCAACTTCCGGTTTTTTCTTCTCCTTTTCTTTTTCTCGGCTAATTGCCTCTTTAACAATTGCTTCCATAAAATCACCCTGCTATTAATTTTATGATATTTTATGAATGCAAATGACAAAATTATAAACAAAATATAATAGGTAGTCATACTATAAAAGATGTTATAAAAATAATGTGAAAGGAGAACTTAAAAATGGAATTTTAAGTAGTCTTCCCTATAAATTAATCCTCTAAAATGAGAGAGAGAATTGAGGAGTTTCTCGAAAGAAAGACAAGGGAAATAAATGATATTGCAGAATATTACCCAGAGAAAAAAAGCCTGTTCATTGATTATGATGAATTATCAAGATTTGATCTCGAATTGGCGGAGGAATTAATCCAGAACCCAGATACAATAATCCCAATATTCAGAAAAATTCTATTTGAGAAATTAAAACCAATTTCAGAATTTGTTAACGAGCACAAATGCTATGTCAGATTCTATAATCTTCCAAGAGAGCAAGGCTATACACTCCTTGTCAGGGACATAACCTCTGACTATGTTGGAAAATTGATAGCAATTGATGGAACTGTTACGAAGATAACTGATGTCCTGCCAAAGGTTCTTGTTGCGAGATTCGTATGCAATAAATGTGATACACCACACGATGTCTATCAAGAAACGAGATTCCTATATGAGCCTCCATTCTGTGAAACATGCAGGAAGAAGACGGATTTCAGATTTATCCCAGATGAGAGCTTGTGGACGGATATACAGAGATTGGAGATTCAGGAACCGCTCGAAATTCTGAAGGGAGGAGAACAGGCGAGGAGAATAGAGATATGGGCTGAGGATGACATAACAGATTTGGTAAAGCCGGGGGATAAGATAACCGTTACTGGAATTGTGAGGTTATTAAAACCAAAGAAGAGGGGTGCAATTTATTATAAATTTATCGAAGCCAATAATATCGAGGGAATTGAGATCGAATTCGAGGAGATTGAGATAGCTGAAGAGGATGAAAAGAAAATAAAGGAACTGGCAAGTGACCCAAGGATTTATGACAAGATTATAGATTCGATAGCGCCAACGATCTATGGTTACAGAGAGGTAAAAGAAGCCATAGCACTGCAATTATTTGGTGGGAGACCAAAAAAGACATTGCCGGATGGTACGAGATTGAGACCCGATATACATATATTATTGGTTGGAGACCCCGGGGTTGCCAAGTCAAGAATGCTACAATATGTTAATCAGATAGCACCAAAGAGCATATATGTAACTGGGAAGGGAACAACTGGAGCGGGACTTACTGCAACTGCCGAGAAGGATGAGTTTGCGGAGGGTGGTTGGACATTGAAGGCAGGTGCGTTGGTATTGGCTGGAGGTGGAATCGCGGCAATTGACGAATTTGATAAAATGAGTAAGGATGATAGAGAAGCAATGCATGAAGCAATGGAGCAACAAACCATTTCGGTTGCAAAGGCTGGTATAGTTACGAAATTCTTGGCAAATACGGCAATCCTCGCCGCAGCAAATCCAAAGTTTGGTAGATTTGATACATACAAACCATTGGGAGAACAATTTGATATACCTCCCACCTTACTTAGTAGATTTGACCTTATATTTCCAATAAGAGATATACTGGATAAAGAGAGGGATTCGGAAATAGCGGAACACATGCTGAGGGTTCATAAGGGTGGCGAGGAGGCAGAAGAAGTTAAACCAGAGATAGACCCCGAATTGTTTAGGAAATATATCGCATACTCCAGAAAGAATGTCTTTCCCATACTGACAGAGGATGCTGCTGAAAAGATAAAGAATTTCTATGTATCACTCAGAGCAAGCAGTAAGGAGACAGTTAAAGCAACCCCGCGACAATTAGAGGCATTAATAAGGTTATCAGAGGCATCCGCAAAGATAAGATTAAGTGATAAGGTAACTGTGAGTGATGCCGAAAGAGCTATAAGGCTTACAGAATTTGTTTTAAGAGAAATTGCATATGACGAATCAACGGGACAGATTGACATTGATAGAGTCATCACACAATATCCAAAATCCGCCAGAGACAGAATAAGGATAATCGAGAATATAATTAGAGAATTAATTGAGAGAAGTGATGATGGCATGGCTGGTTTAGATGAAATAATAGAGGAGGCGAGAGAGCATAATATTGATAAATTCAAGACGGAGGAGATAATTAATGAATTGAAGAGTAAGGGCATAATCTATGAGCCAAGGCATGGAAGATTCATGTTTACAGAGGGTTAGAATTATGATGAAAATGAATTACTTGAAACCACTCCTATTAACAATACTTATCTACTTAATCGTCCAAGGACTTGGACTCTGGATAAGTCATGGCGGATTTGGTGTAAAGGAAGGGGTCGTTGAAAAGGTAGAACGGGGCGAGATACAGCCAGTTGTTCAGAATCCAGAGAGGGTTGAATCATCAATACAGATATTCCTCTATATTATTATTGTTACGATTATGCTACTATTCTTATTAAGGTATAAATTTGAATTAATCATAAAGATATTTGTGGGCATGGCGTTTCTCCTTGGGCTTTCATTCACATTCTGGAATCTTCTCGGGGATATCGGAATCCTGGTAGCGGTCCTATTACTTGTGATTGGGATATGGCAAAGGAAAAATCTATTGGTTATGAATATCATCCTGATCTTCACGGTCCCGGGGATCGGAAGTTGGCTTGGAGCATCTCTCTCCTTAATTCCAGCATTGGTATTGCTGATAATTCTCTCGATCTATGACATAATCTCCGTCTTTGGAACAAAGCACATGGTAAAACTTGCCGATGGTGTAAAGGGAAAGATGCCATTGATGTTTACGATCCCGGTAGAGAAGAGGATTCTTGGCTTGGGAACCGGCGATTTGGCATTGCCGGTTGTTTTTTCAACATCAATAATAAAATCAAATTACTCACTGATGAATTCCGTATTTGCTGTAATTGGGGGTCTAATTGGTCTGATATTCTTATTCATCTATATAACAAAAAGAAGGGACATTACACTTCCAGCATTGCCACCAATTGCAGCAGGTATGATTCTTGGATTCTGTGTCAGCATCTTTATTTATATTTAATGGGGATATTTAATAAGGATGATATATGATGTTGTAGTTGTTGGTGCTGGTCCATCGGGAACAACTGCCGCGAGGAAATGTGCACTAAACGGACTAAACACATTAATTATTGAAAAGGAGAAACTACCAAGATATAAGGTATGTGCTGGGGGCATTACAGAAAGGGCAGTATCACTTCTTGATTTTAAAATAGATGACAAATTAATTGAGAGAAAATGCAATGGGATCAGGATATATTACAATGAATATACTGTAAGTGCTAAGACGAAATTCAGAATGGTAACACTTACATACAGGGATAAATTCGATATGTTTCTATTGAGAAAGGCGATGGATGCCGGTGCCGAGGTCAGGGACTCCGAGAAGGTTAAATCCCTGAGTATAGGGAAGGATCGTGTTATTATTAAAACGAGAAATAATGAATATAGAGCAAAGGCGGTAATTGGTGCCGATGGTGTCAATAGTTTAGTTGCCAAGTATGTAAGGGCAAAATTCAAGCCGAAGGAACTTGCACTCTGCTTAGAGGCAGAAATTCCGATTGATAACAATGTAGGTGGAATTAGAGACTTAGACATAGTGAGTGCCTATTTTGGATACACATTCATGGGCTATGGTTGGGTGTTTCCAAAGAGGGAGAATCTATCAGTTGGAGTTGCTGGAAGATTATTGGAATTTAAGAATCCAGAATCCGTGTTTAGGAAATTTTTAAGGGACCTCAAAATCGAAGGCGATGTGAGATATCATGCTCATATGCTACCATATGGCGGTTACGACAGGAGGGTTTATTCTGATAGAATTCTCTTGGTAGGCGACGCCGCCGGTTTTGTAGACCCGCTCACGGGAGAGGGTATATTGTACGCAATAAATTCTGGAAAGATAGCGGCAGATGTTATAATGGATGCTCATGAGGAGGATGATTTTTCTGTGAATAAATTTGGAGAGTATGCAAGAATATGCCATAATGCATTTGGCAGTTATCTGAGGGACACTCTTCGAGTATCTCTATTAGTGCATAAATACCCAAACATATTCTTTAGGACACTTACCAGAAATAATGACCTGCTTCTCAAATTTCTTGAGGTCCAAGCGGGCAAAACAGATTATAGGGAATTTAGAAGATGGCTCCTGATTAGGATGCCGTATTACGGCATTACGGGGCATATTATGACATAACCTCGCAATTTGACCATTTTACTAGCAAGCGCCATATCCCCAAACAGAAATCTGCAAGCTTAGATATCACAAGACTCTGAAGCTTATCGGCTTCGTATCCAATCTCTCTACCACCCCCTCCCTAACCAATTTATTTAGTAGGTTTCTTATTCTATACTCCGGAATCTCCAATTTATCTCTGATATCCTCTATTGTTGTCTCGGTCTTGAGTAGAGTTAGTATGGAATTTCTCAAGAAATATCGGTATAGTTTATTCCTTATGGGTATTCTAACTTTGATTCTGTTCTCCAAGATGGTCAAACGATTTATCAGGATATTCCATGGAAGATTCAATTCGCGTTCATTTACATACATCTCATACAAGAGATTCCAATTTATAGCATTTATGGGATTACTTTTGAGAATATCCTCACAAAGCAAGAGGCGATTTGGCTCTCTATGTATTGAATTTCTGAAGAATTTCTCCTCAACTGTTAATGAATTAATTTCCTCTAAATTATGGAATATATCTCCAGAATCCTCAAGGAATTCCCTATTGTCTGTTGGGAATATCCCTCCCATGAGAACATTTTTTCCAGAGAGATACGCGACCATATCAAACCACAAATCCAAGACATTGAATCTTATTGCGCATTCCTCCACCTTCACCAGATCGATGGATCTGGAATTTCTAAGTAGGAATCTAATGCAATTTGCCATCATGTCTCTATTCTTAGAAAATCTCAGCGAATGAACAAATATCTCCTCAATTTTAAGATTCCTTTTTGATGAGTAGTAATTATAATTATCATTAAATTCGATTCCAAACTCCGGAAATCGTGAGAATGCTGTCAATTCGTAGCCCAATTCCCGCCTCGACTTGATAAGGAATTCATCTTTATATCTATATTCAACAAAAATTTCACCAAGGATTTCATTAATTGTTCTGAGAAAATTTATTAATTCTCTGTCGTCTCTTATGCGATAGAATCCATCTGATTTTTCAACGAATTCGTCCAATTCATCCAGGTATTTATATACAGACGACTCGGAAATGCCAAGGTCATTTGCAATCATATCGATGCTTCTTCTCTCCAATAGTGAAATCATAACACTTAATCTCTCACCAGTAATATAATTTAGATTAAAATTTCCGTTAATTAGGGCAGATATCGAATTTACTAAATCGTTATCGAGCAATCTCACAACCCTCTTATCCTTTTTCAAGATTCCAAATCTCTCCAACTTCTTTATTGAGTGATAAATTGAAATTCTTGACTTGGCGATTTTTTCTCTCAAACTCTTGAGTGTTAGTGCCTTCTCATTAATGATGATTTCTATTACCTTTATATCTGTATCGTTAAACCTAGGTTTCTCTACCAACTTGATATCCCTTAAGACCTCCTCAGGTTTTTGGACAGTTTTCTTCTTTTTCTCGATTTCTGCCCTCAATTCCTCCCATTCGGAGAATTCTCGATTCATTTGAAGTCAGATTCCTTAAATGCCTGAACCCTGTACCTATATATCCTCACACCCTTCCTTTTCCAACAATCTCTCGGCAGAAATGCCTTCTCACATAAATGCTCCAGGAATTCTATCTTATCCGGAATCTGTTCCCAGACCTGAGGAAGATATGTGGCACTCCTGCCGGCGTATTCGATAATTATACCATCCACTCCCTCTTGAATCTTCTCTAAGTACTCCTCTGGAGACTCCGCTTCAATGAGTTCAGGTTTCGTTAAGACGGAAATCTCGATCTCAATATCATCTAATTCGTCAGGAGTTACCGGTCTAAACCTGGGGTCATTTACTGCGGCATTTATTGCATTGTCTCTGACATCAAGGTATAGGGGTTGAATTGGCTCTATATGTCCGATACATCCCCTTAACTGACCATTCTTCTCGAGAGTTACAAATGTACCTCTATTCTCCATCAATCTTGGATTCTCTACCTTTGGTTCAATCCTTCTACCCTCTCTTATATATGTTTCGAGAGTTTCCCTTGCAATCTTCAGAAGAAATTTCTTTTCCTCCCGATTTAATTCATTGAGATTTGATTCCGTTTTGGTAAGATTTTGATTAGTTTCCGAATAGAATACAATTGCTGCATATCCAACAACTCCCAATCTATCGCCAGTGACATCCCCGGAATTCTTATATTCAATTAACTTCGCCCTCCAATTCAATTTTTTTGCAATATTTATGGTTATGAGAACTGGAAAATAGCCACACATCTCGCACCTTTCAGCCCCTTCCAAATCCAAAGAAACTATGGAATTTATACATTGCCTGTCTATTCTTACTGCGACATCATAGGGATGGTAATGCGACAAATCGGAACTTGCAACAATTAAGGTTTTATCATCCAAGTATTTCATAATGAGATTAGATAACTCCTCCATATCCTCCATTGACAATCTTCCGATAAGTATTGGAACTATCTCGAATCTGCCTAAGACTCTCTGCAAGAATGGCAATTGTATCTCGATGGAATGCTCTTGGAGATGAGCCTCAGGAATTGATGAAATTACCTTGCATTTTAAGAATTTATCTGCCAATCTTGAAACTGGGACCTCGCCAAGTGGAGTTTCGTAGTGGGTGAAGTTTCCTATTGATGCGCCATAGAATGCATGATGATGTGATGGAGCGAGGATTATTACTCTCTCATAATCCTCACCCCGAATCTGCTCATATGAGAACGCCGCAACTTGTCCGGAGTACATATATCCCGCATGAGGAACAATTATCGCCCTTATCTTTCCCAGATTCTCTTTCTTGGCATTTCTCAGAAAGGAATCCACAATTCTAATTAACTCGTTTTTATTCCCAGGATACCATGAGCCGGCAATTACGGATTTTCTAACATTCTTGATGGTGGTTGTGGTCATATTCTCACCTTTAATACCGATCTCATCATAAATTCCAATACATCCTATTAAACATACTATTAAAAATATTAATCCAATCAATAAAATACATTCAACCCCATACCCCGGGAATCTTCTTTCCACAGAATCTACACCTCCCATTATTTATATTATTCTCAAGAACAATAAAGCCATGTCTCTTTATCAGAATTTTACCACATGAATGACAATATGTATTTTCAGCACCACTTCCTGGGATATTGCCTATATACACATATCTCAATCCGTTTTCTATTGCGAGGTCTCTTGCCCTATTAAGGGTCTCTGGCGGAGTTGGCGGGACGTTTCTCATCTTATAAGCTGGCATAAATCTTAAGAAATGTACGGGATAATCGCTGCCGAGATTGTCCAAAATCCAATTTATGAAATTTCCAATCTGTTCGTCATCATCGCTCCAACCCGGGATGATTAGGTAGGTAATCTCAAACCACTTCCTCTCCTCCTTGAGAATAAGCATCATGTCAAGAATGGGTTGTAAATAGCCATTAGTCAATTTTTTATAAAACTCATCAGAAAATCCCTTTAGATTTACATTTCCAGCATCAAGGAATTTGCATAACTCTCTTAGAGGGTCTTCGTTTATATAGCCACATGTCACAATGACATTCTTTATATCATTTTTTTTGGAAATTTCCGATATTTCGTACATATATTCATAGAATATTGTTGGTTCTGTGTATGTGTAAGCAATCGATCTGCAATTCAATCTCTTTGCAAATTTCACAATATCCTGGGGAATTAATTTATTATCATATTGAGAGGAGATTCCAGTATATCTCTCCAATTCCGAGATAATCCTCCTGATCACATCCTCTGGTATGTCATCTGGTCTTTTCTGTGATATCTGCCAGTTCTGGCAATACTTACACCTCAAACAACATCCAGCAGTTGCTATTGAGAATGCCCTTGAAGATGGAAAATAATGAAACAATGGTTTTTTCTCTATCGGATCAACATGAACCGCGCATGGATTCCCATATGCTAATGTGTATAGTTCATGGTTCTTATTTATCCTTACACCACATATTCCTCTCGATTCATCCAAAATTACGCATCTATTCGGGCATAAACCACATCTAAGATAAGAATTGAATTTATCGTAGAAGAGAGCCCTCCTCAACGAAATATTCTCGATAGTTGATGTTGTTCCGATTCCACTCTGTTTCATTTGTATGCAATTTGAGAATGTGGCAATTCCTATTCCAATTCCAATTGTGCCAATACCCTTCAAGAATTCCCTTCTTGATATAGGATTCATTCTATCCCGCTAATTCTCTCTTTTCCTTTCTATTTTCGATATCACTCATGGCACTTCTAAATTCAGAAACCGCCTTTGCGATATTCCTTGACAGCTCTGGGAGCCTCTCCGGTCCAAATAAAATTACTGCAATTATAAATACAATAATCAATTCTGTCGTTCCGATCATTTTGCAATTTTTGTTGCAATAATGCTTATCTCGTATAATATTATTATTGGAATTGCAACTAATATTTGTGTAACCACGGATGGGTCTGTAGTTATTGCGCCAATTATGAATGCAGTGAGAATGACATATCTCCTATTCCCGCTCAATGCCTCCGTGTTCAGAATTCCAATCCTCGTCAAGACCCATGCCATGAGTGGTAATTGAAATACCAATCCGAAGAGAATCATGAAACCAAGGACGAACGAAGATGTCTGTCTTAGGTCAAGTAGTGGTGTCGCAACAACATATGAAATTCCAATAAGGAATCTAAGCATTAGTGGTAATAGAATAAAATACGAAAATAATGTTCCTGATATAAACAATATAAGAGACGATATTAGAATATACAAGAACAGTTTCCTTTCCCTCTCGATTAATCCTGGGGCCATGAACGCCCACAGATGATATGCAAAGACCGGAAAACTAAGCATAATCCCCAAGAGAATTGATATGTTGAGGTAAACAATTATTGCCTCTTGAGGAGAAAGAACAATGACCTCAACATCGGAATTTATTAATCCATGGATAATAAGATTCAAGACATTTGGCGAAACCGGAAAAACAACGACAGTGATAATAAATAAAACACTAATGCATAGAATTAATCTCTTCCTCAATTCTGCAAGATGCTCCAGGAATGGCATCTCCTTGTCTTTCACTTTTTCACTTTATTTCTTTTTTTCCTCCCTTCCCCCTCTTGGTAGATTGAGTCTCCCTAAATACCCTAACAGATTCACCAAGCGCCTTTGCGAGTTCTGGCAATCTTTTGCTTCCAAATAGGAGCAACATTATTGCGAGAATTATTAAAAGTTCTGTAGTTCCCATCCCTCCAATACCAACCATTTTTAATTCATTATAATTTCTATTTTTTCTTATAAATAAGGTAACATGAGAAAAAATGAAGAAGTTGAAGATTGCAATAATTGGTGGCTATGGAGGGATGGGAAAATTCTTTGCAAGGATATTCAAGAATGAGGGCTTTGATGTTATCATTACCGGACCGAGTGAGGAAAAGGGCAGAAGGGTTGCCAGGGAATTGGGTGTTTATTATGTAAGGAATAATCCCGATGCGGCAGGGGATTCTGACATAGTTATAGTATCTGTGCCGATATCTGAGACAATTAATGTCATAAAGGAGGTTGCCCCACATGTCAAAGAGGGCTCACTTCTAATGGATGTTACATCGATAAAAGAAAAGCCATGTAAGGCAATGGAGAAATTCTCAAGGAGGGGAGTTGAAATTATTGGAACGCATCCCGTTTTTAGTCATAGAGTGGGAACATTAGAGGGACAGGTATTTATCTTAACGCCAATTAGGGGTAAAAAATGGTTGAATTGGCTGAAGGAATTCCTGAATGAACATAAGGTAAGAGTTTACGAATCAACACCAGAGGAACATGACAGGATAATGGCAGTTGTTCAAGGACTAACGCACTTTGCGTATATCTCAATTGGAAAAACTCTGCAAGAATTGAATTTTGATATAAGAGAATCGAGTAAATTTTCCTCTCCGATATATGAACTAATGCTCGACATGGTTGGCAGGATAATTGGTCAGAACCCAAGACTTTATGCGGAGATTCAGATGGAAAACCCAAGGGTTAATGAGGTGCATGAGAAA
>QMZM01000013.1 GCA_003663175.1 Candidatus Altarchaeales archaeon
ATGACATATTTAAAATCTATCAATTTATATAGAATAATGTTCAATATATTATATTCTAAAATGTCTAATATTGGTTGGGAGGGCGGTGAAGTGAAAAACAAAAATAAATTTGGCATATGTGTAGGTATCTTCGCATTACTGTTTTTTGTTTCATTGGTAAATGCCACGGAACTTGAGATCTTCTATGATGGCAATAATTTTACAAATGGCATGATAGTCAATTCAAGATATGATGTGCGTGTTGAATTTGATGACCCCGATGCCATTGGAGGCGCCCTGAGTAAGGTTAAAATATATTGGTGGAATGATACATTTTATTCTGGCAAATTCAAATTAAGGGTTATTGATAAAAATTCAAATTATTCTATAGAGACGGATTCTATACAAAATATGCTGGGGAAGTGGCAGACGATCGATACATCAAATCTAAATTTCATAGTCAATGGACCGTTCTATATTGAAATCCACAATTGTGAAGGGAGGGTTGCGGTTGGTATGGACGAATCCGATGATTCGGGACATTCATTCCATTACGGATTTAACACAACCTGGGTCCCAGTTTCTGACATTGGCTGGCCATGTGACCTTGGCATAAGGGCATTTGTGAAATTATCTGATGAGGCAGCTGAAACAACAACGGCAACTGTGGTCGAGAGAGACGGGGGAGGAGGGAATACACGCGCCACCAATATTGGGAAACCCAAACCAAGTTGCTTCGATGGCATACAGAACTGTCATGATAATGCATGTGAAGAGGGAATTGACTGCGGTGGACCTTGCCAGCCGTGTCCCTCCTGCTTTGATGGGATTCAGAATCAGGGAGAGGAGGGAGTTGACTGTGGAGGACCTTGCGAGCCATGTGTCACTACCACAACATCAACTACAACCGTCTTAACAACGACCTCAATTCGGACAACCCTCGAAACCTCATCCACATTGACCGGGGGGGAAACCACAACACTTGAAGAAACTACCATAGTTGAAACTCCACTTGTTGGAAGAGCTATTGGTACAACTGTCCAAAATAATCTAATCACATTGCTGATAATATTCATATCTCTAATTGCATTCATTATATTCAGACGAAGGAGGAAAAATGAAAAATAAATTGATTGTATTAGTTTTGCTGGTGTTTTCAATTAGTTTGGTGGATGGTAAATGCTGTGATTGTGTTGTGAATCCGAGGGGTTGTGGGGGCTCCACGACAACCACCATAACCGTTACTACAACATCCACAACGACCACCACAACAATATTTGATGTTCCCCCCGCAGCAGAATTTGCGAATGATACAATCGTACTTGCAATCTTGTTAACGAGTCCCGCACTTACATATCTACTAGTGAAGGCGAAACAAGAAAAATTCACGAAGTGAACCAGACAAAATTCACCTAAGTGAATTTTGAGTGCCAATTCACAGAGTGAATTGAGCATTTTTATGCCGAAGATAAAGTATACTTTATCTTACGGAAATAAGATTATACACTCACCCTCTTTTTTCTAATGTTTATATATTCATAAGAGAAATTTCTTGAGAATCTTATGAACCTTGCCACCCTCTCAGCCTTCTCAATCTCCACTCTTTGATTCTGCCCTAATTCCATTATGAGCATGCCATCCAGGACGAGGATCGAGTCCGTGTTTTTTCTTATCTGGGATATCGTTATTTTTGAGTTGTTAGGCACTACAATTGGACCCTGCTCTAAGAGAAAGGAATTCATGGGGACTATTGAAAATGTCTCACTCTCTTTGTGTAATATTGGACCACCCAAGGCTATAGAGTGTCCCGTTGAGCCCGTCGGTGTTGCTACAAGAACTCCATCTGCCCTAAATCTTGCTATTTCAATTCCATCTAAGTGAATTTCAAATTCTAATAGTTGGGAGGGTTTCCTTGCAATTATCAATGCGTCGTTGAGTGCTTCGTATTTCTTATTTATCTTTAATTTAATTCTCTCATCTATGAAGAATTTCCCATTAAGAAGCATTTTGAATTTTTCTTCAAATTCATCAACATTTACCTCCGCTAAGTATCCGACCCTACCGGCATTTATTCCAAGGATTAATGGCTCATCTTCAATCTCATTTATCGTCCACAGGATCGTCCCATCGCCGCCAATAACAACGGCCAAGTCGACATCCATTTCTCTCACATCAACTCCTCTATCCCCAATTTTCTTAGCGGTTATTGGGTCGAGGAGGAGAGAAAAATCGTGCCCGCTCAGAATTTGAAATACTCTCCTTGTTATGGCGTTATTTATCTTTGGGTGCGAGACTAAACCGACCTTAGAAATTCTTAAATTCATGATAAAGAATTTTTTTATTAGAAAATTCTATACTCTCCTGCCCTCCCTTCTGGGGTCCTTCTTACAGATTATTATGTCCCCGACCCTGAGTATATCTGAATACGGTATCGTCTCCTCCTGAAGAACTCTTCTTATATCCGTTCCAGCCAACTCTCTTGGCTTAAATGGCCTAAGACTTAATTGCATTATCTCCCCCTTCTCAAGATTTAGAATTATATCCCCCACCTTGCCAACATATTCCGCCTTTTCTGTAAATATGTCCATCCCGTAAATCTCGGATAATCTCTTACTCATTTTAATCCTTTTGCAATATATTAAATTATGTAACACTTAGATATAAAAAATGATAAGGATTATTGGGGCATCTCATGTTTTGGAGTGGGGGGTTGGAAGTGTCTTGATAAACAGATATGATGAGTTGTTAATTGGAGATGTTTTCCCGAGCCTCGATTTTAGAAGATTAGGTGACTTCTTGAAATGGAGCGTTGGCTGTGTGGAGGGGGGGTCGTTTCCTGTATTCGGTGGTGCGGGATTGTCTCCTGTTTTTTTGGTGGAGGAGGTGGAGTCGTTTCCCGTATTCGTTGGTGCGGGACTGCCCAATATTTTTTTGGGGGATGGAAGTTGGATGGAGGAGTCGTTTCCCGTATTCCATGGTGTGGGTTTGTCTCTCGTTTTTTTGGAGGATGAGAGGAGGGGGAAGTCGTTCCATGTATTCGATGGGAGTGATCGGCATATCTCAAGCCCACTTAATAAGACAGATTCTAAAAATGCTTAAGATTTCAATAATTGGTTGTGGGAACATTGGCAGTTTTTTATTAAAATCCGTTAAGAATAAAATCTTAGAGTGTGAGGTCGTTTCTGTCCTTGACAAGGATGTGGAGAGGGTGGAAAAGCTCAGGAGAGAATTGAATATGAAATTTAATATCGCAAGGAATATTAATGAATTAATTAAAAATTCTAATTTGGTTGTTGAGGCGGCATCTCAGGATGCGGTAAGAGAGTATTCTGCCGAGATTCTTGAATCTGGATGTAGTTTGATGATAATGAGCGTTGGAGCCCTGGTTGATAATGAATTTTTTAATAGATTAAGGGATATATGCATAAGAAGGAATGTGAAGATCTACATTCCCTCTGGTGCAGTTGCGGGGATCGATGGATTAAAGGCAGCAAGGCTTTCGAGGATAAATTCCGTTTCCATGACAACTAGGAAGAATCCAAGAGCACTAAATCTACCCGACTCGTCAAAGAAAATTGTTTATGAGGGGAGCGCCGGGGAAGGAATTAAAAAATTTCCAGAAAATGTTAATGTCGCCGCAACTGTTAGCATGGCCGGGATCGGGATAGAGAATACAAAACTAAGGATAATATCTGATCCGGAAATTAATGACAATGTTCATGAGATCCACGTGTATTGGGATTTTGGGGAATTTAAAATTAAGATGAAGAATCTCCCATCAAAGGAAAATCCAAAAACGAGTTTTATTGCTGCGCTATCTGCCATTGCCATGCTGAAGAGAATCTCCGAGCCCGTTGAGATTGGAACATGAGACACGATTAAGGGGAGTTAGGCACTACATAATCGGCACAATTTATAAACTTCTCTACTTAAAAATTAAAAATGCAAATAAAGGATTTGAAACCAAATTCACCAATTGATGAGATTGAGGTCGTGGTGGAGAGTATTGAAGAGCCAAGAGAATTTATAAGTTATCGTGGCAGGGGAAGGGTTGTAAACGCGAGTGTTAGAGACGAAACCGGAAGAGTTAAATTAACTCTATGGAATGACGATGTTGATAGGATATCCCCCGGGAGCAGGGTTAGGATAGAGAACGGTTGGGCGAGGGAGTACAGAGGAGAGCTCCAGATAGGCGTTGGCAAATTCGGTAAACTATTTGTTAAGGATGCAAGATAATTTGTTTGTTATAACCGTATTGGGCAGGGATAGAAAGGGCTTGGTCGCAGAGATTTCTGGCAGGTTGGCTGAAAATAATGTGAATATTGTTGATATTGAACAGAGTGTAATTCACGGTTTATTCTCGATGTTTATGCTGGTTGATGTATCTAAATCTGAGGTAAGTATTAATGAACTAAAGTGTCAACTCTATAACACCGCAGAGAAAATGGGATTAGATTTGAACTTCATTCCAATTTCTGAATATGAATATGAAGAAGAGGGTGACGCGGAGGGAATCTATAAGATCACAATATTTGGTAAAGACAAACCAGGAATTGTTGCTTCTCTCTCGAAAAGATTATTTGAATTGGGATTGAATATTGAGCATATAAAGATGATCGCCCGTGGTAATTTGTTAGCAATGGACATGCTCGTTGATGCTGGGGATAGTGGAATCGACATAGATAGATTAAGGAGGGAGATGCTCGGAGTTGGGGAAGAGATAGGTGTGGATATAATTGTCCAGCCATTTGATGCAACGAGATTTAGGAAGAGGCTCGTTGTATTTGATATGGATGGTACCCTTATCGATGGAGAAATTATTGATGAATTGGCGAATGCCGTTGGAAAAGAAAAGGAGGTATCCAAGATAACATCTCTTGGTATGAATGGTAAGATAGATTTTGAGGAATCATTAAGGAGAAGGGTAAAGTTGCTTAGGGGTGTTGATGAAAGGACATTAAGAGAGATAAGAGATAATATGAGATTAACTCCGGGCTCGGAGGAATTGATCAGGGTTTTGAAAAGGATTGGTTATAAGTTAGCATTAATAAGTGGTGGATTTACATATTTTGCCAATGTATTCAAGGAGAGATTTGGATTTGATTATGTATATGCAAATAAATTGGTTATAAAGAATGGAAAATTGACTGGCGAGATTGATGGTAAAATAATAGACTCGAAGAGGAAGGCAGAAATTATGGAGGAACTGGCAAGGAAGGAAAATATAAGTATGGATGATATAATTGCAATTGGTGATGGAGCAAATGATAGGATAATGTTAAAAAATGCTGGCTTGGGGATTGCGTTCAATCCAAAGGAAATTCTAAGAAAAGAGGCGGACGGAATTATATCAAAGGAAAATTTAAAGGGACTGATGTACTGCTTGGGCGTTACTGATGATGATTTACGAAGTCTGTAGAATGTAGTGCCTAACTACTTCAGCACGGAACAAAAACTTCAACACAAAATAAAATTAAAAAATCTGGGAATACAGGAAACGACCCCCCTCTTGGTCTATTCCTTATCTCGTTGAATAATCTTCTAAACATAACCCTCCCCGCCACCCTTAGATCTCAATGGAACTGCATTATCCTTTTCCATACCCATCCACACACTCCCATACTTCTCTCGAATCTGATGTTCAATTGGCTTGGAGTCTTTAATACTCTCCCTTATATGCCTTCTCTCAATAAATTCGGAGCCCTCTAATTTTGCTAAGTCCCCCGCGAGCCTTATTAGACCACCCATATCTCTAAGTCTTAGTGTTAGGGCATTCCTCACACCATCAATTTCCAACGCCCTCTTCTTGGCCTCCTTAATAATTTCATCAATTGCCCCCCTATCGGCGTGCGGAATCCTTCCATCGATCTCAATTTCCTGAGCAATAAATTGGACAAATTTCTTTCTGTTTTCTTCAGTATCTGGCATCGTTGTTTCTAATAGAATTTCATATCCATTTCCGATTATCCTTGATCTAAGTGGCGGCAAAATCCTTCCCAAATCCTTTATGTTGCATGCCCCAACAAAAATAAAGTCGCATGGAACATCCTTAACCTTTACAGCTGCACCTGCAGAATGTGGATTCCTTCCAACAATTGAGAACTTCTTTTCCTGCATTGCAGTGAGAATGAAATTTTGTAAATACTCCAATTGTGGCAATTCATCAATAAATAAAACACCTTCATGGGCCTCATGTATCGCTCCGGGGATAACTCTTTTATATGCCGGAATACCGATCTCTGGGTGACTTCCGTATGGGTCATGCCTCACATCTCCGAGCAATTCTGTTTCTGAGGCACCAGTTGCTTGGACGAAGGGAATCCTCTCCAGGGGAACAAGAACCTTCATCTGCTTTTTCTCTTTAATTTTCTTTATTCTCTCAATTGCGGATTGGTCAAGGACCCTGATCTTACCATTACCGGCATTCTGATAGATCAACACAGCTTCAGTGCCGTCATCTCTTATCTTTGTTGTCTTTACTTCCGCCTCCGGTCTCCTAACACCAATCTCAAAGACCTCCGTTATTATATCACCAAATGGGGATGTCCGCCTATTCCATACGACCCTGCTGTATTTATTACTCCCACATTTTGGGCATATAGATTCATTGGCATTACTTATCTCCCCGCACGAAGAACACCTGAAGCCCAATTGTTCTGCGACAAATGATGGAACCTCTTTTGGCGATACGAGAACTCCAGCAACTTGCTGTTCCCTAATTTCTCTCTCGATCTTGTCCCTTGTAACAATTTCAAGTAGCGGCCTCTCTGGATTCTGTGGATTGTGCAAGACCCTGATCTCCTGAGTAGGTTTCGGTAGATTTAATGCCAACGCCTGGGCTATCATACTCTTACCAATTCCCGGGGGACCAACCAAGAGAAGATTTCTCCTCTGTCTTATGGCACTTCTCACCTTTAAAATTGCATGCTCTTGACCAATAATCCTATCCAGGGGATTTGTCGGTATCTTAACATCCCTGGTCGTTTCTATCCCATCGAGATACATTTTTAATTAATATTTTGTGATTATAGGGATATAAAGGGTAAAAATTATTAATATTTAGAGGAATGAGATTAAGAAGGGGGGAATATATTCTCGTTGAGGGTCCTGCAAGGGTTAGTGGAAAGATCGATGTCTTTGGTTGCGAGTGTAGAGAAATTGTGGTTAGGGCTGGGAAGGCGTATCCAATTCGTGCAATTGATGATTCCGAGATCGAGATAACGCCAAATTCAAGAGTAAGGAAGATAGACGATCCTTTCGTTGAGTGGAGAGAAATCCTAAATTTATGTGAAAACAAGAAGAGAATCATAGTCCTTGGACCGACAGACTCTGGGAAGACGACACTCGTTCATTTTTTGGCGAATCATCTCCATCCGAGATATGTAATAGATGCAGATATAGGACAGGCAGATATTGGACCGCCGACAGTCATATCCGTCGGGTTTGTAACAAGACCAGTGAGGGAGCTATCAGAACTGAGACCAATATGGAATTACTTCACCGGAATAGTGAATATAGTTGATAATATAGATTCTTATCTCAAGGGTCTAAAGATATCTTCAAAGAAATTTCCAAGGAGTATAATAGACACAACCGGATTTGTAGAAGAGTGGTTCATTAATGAGGAATTAGATAGGGTTAAGCCAGACCTCGCGATCTGTATAAATCTAAATCCGAGCATCGATGTCGAGAAGATAACTCTGAGTCCCATAGAGGGTATAAAGAAGAAGGAGAGGAGTGAAAGAATTTTTCTTAGAAGGTCCGCGTTTCTGAGATACCTCAGGGGCGCAGAATTGAGGGTGATTCCGGATAGTGGATTTAGAAAGGGACAGATTGTGGGGCTTTTTAAGGGAAAAACATTCAAGGACATAGGATTAGTTAGAGAATTAAATCCAACGAGAATATTAACACATGTAAAGGAATTTGATAGGATAAAGAAGGGAAAGACATTTATTAACATCTAAACTAAATTAAAATGCGGGAAAAATTAAATAAGGGCATATACTTTGGAATATTTCTTCTCTCGGTTGCAATATTGTCTCTTGAGATAACATTTATAAGAATATTTTCGATATCCCAATATTATCACTTTGCATTTATGATCGTTTCCATAGCATTTCTCGGTTATGGTGCAAGCGGAGCGTTTCTATCAATCTACAGAGGAATATGGAAATTTGATATAGAAAATCTATTGTCATTTCTCTCCCTTCTTCTCCCACTCTCAATAATTATTTCACAGATAGTAATAAACTTAATTCCATTCGATACCTACAAGATAGCATGGGATAAAACCCAATTTTTCTATATAGGAATCTACTATGTTGTGCTGGCTTTGCCCTTCTTCATCTCTGGAATGTGTATCGCCATAATCCTTAAGAAATTCTCACACGAAATAGCGAGGGTATACTTCTTCAATCTCCTCGGTTCTGGAATTGGGTGCTTACTGCCAATGGTATCGTTTCCATTACTCGGAGACTCCGGAACAATCATAGCAATATCAATAATAGCATACGCCTCATTCATTTCATTCTCAAGGAATACGGGGATATTTAGATTTTCAATCATATCATTAATCCCTTTCATTCTTTTCGTATCACTTCTGAATCCATTTCTCGGCGTCAAATTCTCTCAATATAAGGATATAAATATCGCATTATCCCAAAAGGGATCAAGGATTCTGAGAACGGAGTGGAATTCAATCTCTCGGGTCGATTTAGTTGATTCACCTCTTCTTAGATTTGCCCCCGGATTAAGTTATAAATTTAGAGGGGAGATTCCAAAACAGATCGGTGTTATGGTTGATGGAAACTCATTGGGAGCGATAACCCTTTACAATTCCTTAGATAAATTAGAATTTACAACACATCTCCCACAAGCAATTGCTTATCATCTCTTAAAGAGACCGAGAGTCCTTGTGATTGGACTTAATGGCGACTTGGAGATTCTCACAGCACTCTATCATGGAGCGGAGTCAATCACCTTTATAGAACCAAATCCCGCAGTAGTTAATTCAAATGAAATAATAAGGAATCTAAGTAGAGAAGGGAAGATTACGGCGAGGATAGATGATGTGAGGAGTTATCTAGGTAAAAGCGGAGAGAGATTTGACATAATAATAATATCTCAAAAAGACAACCTGATTCATAGCTCCCTTGGTTTATACAGCATGTCCGAAGATTATCTATTCACAAGAGAGGCATTTCGAGAGTATTACGAACATTTATCAGATAATGGAATTCTGTTGATTACAAAATGGCTCCAAAATCCACCACGAGAGGATATAAGGACAATCTCCCTGGCAATAGATTCCATTGATGGAGATGCGAGAGATAAAATAATTGTGATGAGAAGTTATGTGACAATGACAATAATGATAAAGAAAAATAAATTTACAGAGCGAGAAATTCGTACGGTAATAAATTTCTGCAATGAAATGCTTTATGATATGGTCTATTTTCCAGGAATTAATGAATCTTATGTAAATATCTATAATAAGTTCCCAGAACCCCTCTATTATAGACTTACCCAAGACCTGTTTGAGAGTAGAGATAAGGTATATGGGAATTATTTATTTGACATATCCCCAACAACGGACGATAGGCCATTCTTCCATCACTACATTAAGTTAGATAAGATAACCCACCTGTATGAGAGCATTGGTAAAAAGCCGGAGATATTCCTTCAGGGCGGATTTTTATCATTCATAATCCTAATCCAAGCAATTATACTTAGCATAATATTAATCCTATTGCCAGTATTTTCCATTAAAAAGGGAAGGAATTTCAACATAATAATTTATTTCTCACTCATCGGAATTGGGTTCATGTTTATTGAGGTCCCATTAATCCAGAAATTTATCCTATTCCTGGGGCAACCACTCTATTCGGTCTCGATAGTGATAGCATCACTACTTGTATTCTCTGGGATTGGAAGCTATTTATCAAGGAAATTTAAGCCAAATAAATTGATTCATATTTTATTAATTCTAAGCACCATGGCGATCCTCTATCCCTTATTTCTTCCGAGAATCTTCTCCTCGCTCCTTGCACTTGATATCCAACTCAGAATTCTAAGTTCTATAATCCTCTTAGCACCAATTTCTCTACTAATGGGGATTCCATTTCCACTTGGAATAAGAATTACGAAGGATATAAATAACGATCTAATAATGTGGGCGTTCTGTGCAAATGCGTGCTCCTCAGTTATAGCACCAGTCTTGGCGGTACTTATAGCAATGTCCCATGGCTTTTCTTCGGTCATCGGGTTGGCGTCTCTATCATATATACTCTCATTGGTCTTTATGTTTAGAATTATCAGCCATCACTCCTCTTCATAGCCTCCCCGAGCATGGGGACAAATCTAACAGAGGTTATGTATTCTGTTCTCAGGGTATTATTGATCTTCTTAATCAATGTCAGGGTTTGATAGTATCTAACGCTCCCCAACGGAATGATTAGTCTTCCATTCTCTTTCAGTTGCTCTATCAATGCTGGTGGTACATGGTCTACTGCGCATGTAACAATAATCGCATCATATGGAGCATTTTCTTCCCATCCAAAGTAGCCATCCCCAGCCTTTATATTGACATCATACCCCAACGATTTTAAAGTTTCATTTGCCCTTATTGCCAACGGCTCAATGATCTCCACGGAATATACCTCTTTAGATAATTCTGCCAAGACCGCCGCCTGATAACCCGAGCCAGTTCCAATCTCCAAAACCTTTTCAGAGCCATTCAATTCCAATGCCTGGGTCATTAATGCCACTATATACGGCTGGGATATCGTTTGTCCATAGCCAATTGGCAATGGATGGTCGGCATATGCCTCGTTTTCTAATTCCTTGGGAACAAATTTATGTCTCGGAATTCTTAGCATAGCGCTCAATACCCTTTCATCTGTAATATCCCTTCCCTTCAGATCTCGTTCAACCATGAGCCTCCTCTTCTCATAGAATCTATCTACCTCTCGAATTTCAAACATGCTCTCTTCTTTTACTCCATTTTCTATGCATACTGAGAGCAGCAGGATCGGGATAATAAGCATGAGACCCTTCATCATCCCTTTTCTATAAGCACAGTAACATTCTTCGTGTCCGATACGGCAGATTTATTAACGCCAACCACATACTTTACTTTACTTTCAGATGCGGCATCTATCAATCTTTGAGTGACAACGCCATCAAATACAATACAATAAGGCTGAACATCCTTGAGGCTATCTATCAAATCCTTGATCTCTATCTCTGTGATCAATTCCAAATTCTCATCATATAGCCTTGCAATCAATTTACCCTTGACATCCTTTAATAGATTTAATAATCTCTTGTTATTTTCTTTTGTCCTTGCCTTTTCCTTCACACCACCAACGGATTTTGATTCGTAGCCCCTTACCTGGCTTAATGGAATTTTTCTTCGAAGCGATAGTATGATTTCCTTCTTGCTAAGCTCCTCGACCTCCTTTCCCTTCGGCGCCCTGGCAACAAAGTCAATATTGGCAACCTGTGTTAATTCTCTCAATATTATGTCTCCACCCCTGTCCCCATCCAAGAATGCAATGGTTGTTTTTTCTTTACTTAACTCAACTATCTGCTTTGGAATGTTTGTTCCTCCAATCGCAATGACATTCCTCACCCCGGCCTTAAGCATATTAACAACATCGGCTCTACCCTCAACAAGAATCACGGACTCCGCACTCTCAACTCCAGGGCCGGCGGGCAATCCCTTGTATGTTGTTATCCCCTCCAATTGAACCGCCTTTCTAACCTCTTCAGATAATTCCTCACTCTCTGGGATTTCTTCCTCTATCAATTTCTTCAGAAGCGTTTTTGCCCTTTCAACAACAAATTTTCTCTTTGCAGACCTAGCATCTTCGATCTCGGTGACAGTTATCTTTGCGTTACATGGGCCCACCCTATCAACCGTCTCGATAGCGGCAGCAATTATCGACGTCTCGACCATATCAAGGCTTGATGGAATAAGTATCGTCCCAGTTGATTTTCCAGCATTTGCCTTAATATCGACCACAATTCTTCCAATTCTACCCGTTTTCTGCAATTCTCTAAGTTCCAATTCCTCTCCCAATAATCCCTCCGTTTGTCCAAATATTGCCCCAACGACATCTGGTTTATCAACCACGCCATCAATTGCGATTTCTGCATATATGTTGTATTTAATTGTATCCGCGGGAACCTTTGCCATCTCAATCACCTCAACAACAAATAATCTCAAGATAAAGGTCTCAAGATAAAGGATGAGGTCAGATTATATCACACGAGGTCAAGAAATAGCCCACACTCTTTAAATTTATAAATCCTATTGTGTGGTATATAGGCTAAATTCTTGACTGATGAGTGTGATATAATCCTCATACCAATTTTTATTTCTATTTAATATCAAAAATATTATCGATTTAAAAAATAAAAAATCAAATTAGTATATTATCTCATCAAGTCTCTGGCTTTTAATTGCGATTCTGATGTCTCTGCATATCCTCCTCCCCATACTCATTGGTTCATTATAGATAAGGCTCGAGTAGGGAGACCCATTTATAAAGAGATTCGTTCCAGCAACAATCCTCGCAGAGATTTCAAAGCAGACAAATTCAAGGTCATCAGTTAACACGAGTTCAACACAAAACGGACCTATCAATCCAGGCCTAAATAATTTCTTAGATGAATTAATGAGATTTCTTGCAATCTCCATCAATTCTGGCAATAGAGACTCCCTCATCACAACGGGAATATTTCCGGTTATGACATAAGATGGCTCAATTTGTATTTCATTTTGAATAACAGCCGGAATTCTTGAAATGCCATCCACATTTGATTCGTATCTTATATCCATACCGAGCAGTTCAACCCTATCATCCAGTGCCGAGTAGAAGAAGTGAGGATAGAACCTCGTTCCTATGACATACTCCTGAATTGTATATCTCTCCTTGATCTCCTTTGGGAGATTTATCTTCCCAATCTTTTCATAGAACTCGTCCTCATTCTTAACGATGAAGTAATTCCCACCACCCCTTGCCCCCGGGAATTTGACAATGGCAATAGAATCGATCTCATCCGGGGATTTAAATTCTCTCGGCACCCTTAACTTAGATTTCTCAAACCATTCCCTCTCCTTTTTCCTGTCGGATTCCCATTCGAGGACTAGTCTATTCCCATGCATTGGGACCTTGAGTTTATCTATTATATTCTTAGAGCCAACATACTCAACAAATGAGCCGTGTGGGATTAAAATTGAATTTCTCTCTATCAACATGTCTTGAATTTCCTCATCGAGAATTTCCTCATACGAATTTATTCTCATAACATCATCGACTATATCAAATTGATTATAGAATTTCTCAGATTTTTGAACACATAACAGCAGATTGGAGAAATTCTCATCTCTAGCACCCTTGGCAATCTGAAGTGCAGTATGAGAGCCAATTGTACATATCACTATCTTCTCCTTATCGTAATCATTTAGAATCTCCTCGATATCCTTCTTTAATATCATTTTTATGTAACAATCTTCTCCAATTTATCCTCATCTATTGCCCTCCTTATCTCCATAGCAAGTCTTCTTCCAGTTGAGACATTTCCTCGCCAGAGAATATTACCATAGGGGTGACCAACATACATATGGGCGTTTGTTCCACCACCGATTCTTGGAGCGACATCATAGATAAAGAAGTTATTATCCTTATCAATACATGTTTGTAGACAAAACGGACCAATAATCCCAGGTTCGAAGTATCGTTGAGTTGCCTTAACATATTTCTCAGCCAATTCAAATGCCTTCTCAAGAAGACTTTCCCTTATTGTCGCGAAACTATGACCACAGACGGTATACTCTGGAATGCTCTGTTTTTCTGGAAGCGTCAATTGCTGTTGAGCGGGCAACCTAACCTGACCATCCAAGGATGTTTCAAATCTCCAATCAACTCCCAATAACTCGATCTTTGCCATCTCCTCCTCGAGGGGAGAATAGAAGAAATCGAAATTAAATACGGGACCAATAATGTATTTCTCAATCCTCGCATTTTCCAACAAATCCTTAGTTATAACCCCTCGCCTTATCAATTTTTCTGCCTTCTCTTTATATTCCTTATAAGAGGAAGCGGTAAAGAAGCCTCTTTCTAATTTCTTCTTCGCATGATGCATCTTAACTATACATAATTCATCAATATCCTCCGGATTTTCTATCCTTTCAGGATATGGTAGATTTGCCCTTTCTAGTAACCAATAATAGTCTTTTTCTCCCCCCCTCTCCTCACTCCTCAGGAGGTTTCTACTGCCAACAATTGGAACATAAAATTCATCCTCTATTCTATCTAAACTTATATAGGATGTGAATGATCTATTTGGAACGAAGAGGACATTCTCTCTTAACATTTTTTCCTGTTCCTCTTTTTTAATCATTTCATCAAATTTATCATAAATCACAAATTCATCAACAACCCCCCTGACAACTCTCCCATTCACTCTTTTTGATTTGAAGTAAAGGGTGTATGTTTTTTCTCTACCCTTCTGACAGTATAAAATTGTTTTAAATCCCTCCTCAATTGCACCATCTGCAACATCGAGGGCAGAATGAGAAGCCAAGACACCGATCTTTATTTTATCGGGGTCATACTCATCTAGATTTTCAAGTATGATTTTTCTGTCGATCATAACCAACCACCCCCCAACCGATACAGTTTATGTTTAGGCGGACCCGGCGGGATTTGAACCCGCGATCTCCGGATTAGAAGTCCGGCGCCCTATCCGAGCTAGGCTACGGGCCCTTTTAAAGGGGGTAGAGATTAGATATTATAATGTAACAGAAGGTTAAAAATATCGGAACAGATAGATTGTCATCTATTGGCGAAAAAAGCTCCACCAATGCTCCAATAAGAGACAATAAAAGAACGATTTCTGGCATAGAGGGTAAAAAAATTAAGGCTGAGAAGAAGGATGAAAATAAAAACGCCAAACTTCCCTCTATGCTTTTATGACCTATTCTCTTGCTTCCAAAATTTTTTCCCACCAGGGTTGAAATTGAATCACCAACGCTAAGTATGGCTATTATGGCACATGCGGGGGCTATATCTAAAATAATTATCGGAATTGAAACACCAAAGCCGTAGAGAATTGCTCCCTTATAGGGAAATCTCTGCCTATCCCTCTCTCTTTCAAAATGCTCTATTAGAAACCTTGAGATGGGATTATTTCTAAATTTCTGAAGTATAAACAGCAATAGAACCCCTATGAGGAGTGGCAACACAACCAATCTGCCCAGAAAGGGCTCAAAAATGAACAGGCAAAGCGCTATGAAGAATCCCAAGAAGAGATGAACCAACTGCCGTTTTACCTCGAGTTTTAGTTCTTCTCTCTTTTCTTTCATTTGTTCTTCCCCCATTTATTCTCTACCTTCTCGTTTCTTAATTCATATAAGAATGCAAATGTATGCATTCCCAATGTGAACACAGAATAGGGAAAATAGAAAAATATAACAAATAAATATCTAATACTGAGATTAGACATTCTTATCAGGAGCAGTAAGTCATAGATTAGATAGAGTGCAAACATGGTAATTAGTAAATAAAATAACAAATTTATGTCGTACTCCCCGGTTATGGTTCTATAGACATACTCTATCATCCCATATATGGAAAACCAAGAAAAGAAGTATCTTACAACATCAAAAGAAAAATAATTTCCATAAATTGCAAAATATTTCAAATAACCGCCAAGGATTTGATAGATAATTATTGGGATATAAACAAATCCATGAAAGAACCAATATATTTGAGTTGGAATTCCATACAAGCTCATGGCGCCATAGGTCTTATTTAATATGACATCATAATGCTTCCTCAATACCTGAATTGTCCCCCGACCCCATCTAATTCTCTGTTTGCAAAGTCCAGTTATCGTTTCGGGAACCTTCGTGTAGATAACGGAGTTCGACATTACTAACTTATAGCCAGATTTTCTTAGCCTCACACCTATATCAAAATCTTCACAGAGCGTATCTTTGTTAAATCCTCCAACCTCCAATAATGCCTTTTTTCTGAATGCAGCAAATCCAGGGAAGATGTATGTTCCGTTTACCTTATCGCAGACGAATCTCCATCCAGATGATAGAATATATTCAAAATCCTGGAACCATGTTAATGGATTTTTACTATGCAAAGCTCTTATTATGCCAGAAACTCCACCAACTCTTTCATCTGAAAATGGTTTAACTATCTTAATTAATGAATCCTTCTCTAACTTAGAATCGGCATCTAAGGTAACGATAATCTCATGCTTAGAGTTTCTTATACCAAAATTCAGTGCGTTTGCCTTACCGCCATGTTTAATGTTATATATTCTCACATTAGAATTTTGTTTTGCCA
>QMZM01000014.1 GCA_003663175.1 Candidatus Altarchaeales archaeon
ACATCAACACATATCACCTCATGACCCAAATCTGCAAAACATACTCCAGTTACGAGACCAACATAACCCGCTCCAATTGTTGCAATTTTCATCTTAATATTTTAGATATTTATTGTTTTATTTTTAAGATTAAAATTCTTAATTAAATATAATTATATTTAATTAAGGTGAACAAAATGGAAGAAAAAGAGAAAAAATTTACCTCCGTAAGCATACCCGTGCCATTATTTGAAAAGATTAAGAAGAGGATAAATGGTACGGGATTTACTTCAGTTTCCGATTATGTTACATTTGTTCTGAGAGAGATTCTCGCCGAGGAGGAAGAAGATGAAGGGGAAGAACCATTTACAAAGGAGGACGAGGAGAAGGTAAAGGAGAGATTAAGGGCTCTTGGCTATCTAGATTGAATTAAAATGACTTTTCTAGTTATTGGAATTGATGCAGCGACATGGAAGATTATTAAGCCGAATATCAATGAATTGAAAAATTTTAGAAGATTGATGAAGATCGGAAGATATAAGACTCTAATTTTAAATGAAAAGCCAATCTCTGCCTCTGCTTGGTGTTCCATCTTTTCTGGAAAGACTCCAGAGGAACATAAACATAAAGCATTTGTGGAGAATGGAAATCTCAAAACGAGGGATGATATAAAGGTGGATTTCATCTGGGATATTCTTCATAAACAGAATTATGATGTTAGAGCATTGAACATCCCATTTGTAATTCCCCCATATAATTTCAACTGTAAATTCAAGCCAGTTGGCTATGGACTCCCAGAAACGCCAGATGAGTGGCAGGAAGAATTGGAGAAGGTTACATCAAAGGCAATAGAAATTCTTGAGGAAAAACCAGATTTATTGTGTGTGGTTTATTCATTACTAGATAGAATACAGCACTTTCATTGGAATGAGCCAATAGTCCTGGAATGGTATAAAAGAATTGATTCTGTTATCGGAAAATTAATTCTCTATGCAGATAAATTCATCATTATATCTGACCACGGCTTCTGTGATAGAGACGATGCAGAAGTTCAGACCTTGCCAGAAAAGACACCTCGTGGGGAGATAAAGGGAGACCATGACAAAGAGGCAATCTTAATAACAAATATTGACTATGATATCGAAAAATTACAGGATGTATTCTATGCAATTATGGAGGAGATGAAAAATGGACAAGGAAATTATGGAAATGGGATTTGAGGAAAAGGTTGAGAAGAGTAAGGATGTGATAAGAGAAGCTGTTGAGAGATTTAAAGATAAGATTGCAATTGCGTGGACTGGCGGAAAGGATTCGACAGTTGTTTTGGGATTAACCAGGGAACTATTTAATGGCAGAGTCCCAATACCCGTATTATTTGTTGATACAACGGTAAAATTCAAGGAAACTTACGATTTCATAAATAAATTAAAGAGGGAATGGAATCTGAATCTCGTAATTGCGAGGAATGAAGACGCATTAAAGAAGATTGAGATTGCTAAGGATAGAGAGAGGTGCTGTCATTTGTTAAAGACAGAGGCACTGAATATGGCAATAAAAAATAATGGATGGAAGGCCATTATTGCTGCTATAAGATGGGATGAGCAAGAGGCAAGGGCAAATGAAAAATACTTTTCTCCAAGAAAAAATCACATAAGAGTTCATCCGATCTTGCATTTTACTGAAAAGGATATTTGGGATTATATAAAGAGTAGAAATTTACCATACCACCCCCTCTATGATAAGGGTTATAGGAGTATAGGTTGCGAACCTTGCACTAAGCCATCAGTTGAAGGTGGTTCAGAGAGGAGTGGTAGGGCACAGGATAAGGAAGAAATAATGAGAAGACTACGAGACTTTGGTTATTTCTAATTTGTTAATTTTATTTATAATAAATTATATTAAGTTAATAAATTATAAATCACCACATTCATGTCTATACACACATGAATTGCACTTATTTGAATTTTTAATCCTCTCGGGGATATGCCCATTAATGATATCGATTATCATATCTCTTACCTCCAATACATTCCTTCTCAGAGCTGAGGTCATCACGACCCTCCTCTCCTCTTGAATTCTGGTATATTCAATGAGTCCGTAGTTTACCTTAGAATTAAATCTATCCTCTAATAGCATCGCGTATGCACACAATTGTAGTTTATTTCCATTCCAGACATCAGTCTCTGGACATTTTCCGGTTTTTATCTCCACTGGAAAAATATCGGGATTCCTCATAACCTTATCTATCCTCCCTCTCATACCCAATCTCCTTGAATTTACTTGAAATTCTACTTTCCACGGGGTGATCATCCTCAGTGCGTCTTCTATTCCAAACCTTGTTATCAATTCATTCAATTTATTGCTCATAACATCTATATCATTCTGAATCTCTTTCCTCAGAATTGGTATAAATTCATCAAGGTCATCCTTAGAGATATGCCCATAGATGAATGGTAAATCCCTCAATATCTTCTCTAACTCCTCCGACAATAAGATTCTTATCTCACCGCCATCGGTAATTCTATTTAGAAATTTGTGCTGTCTTATAGACAATTCTCTCATAATAAAATGCCATATGCTGCCCATTAGCAGTCTTCTACTCATCTTCGGTTTCACTCTCAATACCTTTGAGAGATATACAGCTCTTGGACAGAATGAGTAATCATTTAGGCTCGAGACCTGTATTATCATTTTTCAATCGAATAGAGTTCAAATTCCTAACAACAATTTCCAATCTCCCGTTATAGATGTTTACCTCTCCAATAACATCAATTTCTCTCGAAGAAAAAATTTTATTATCAATTATCTTAGCAATTGAATACGGAACATAGACATCAATTTCACCACTGCCATCGTTCACCGTAATCAATAGGGAGCCCTTATCAAATCTATGAATGTTTGATATATTACCACAGATGCGAACATTCCTTCCTATGGAATTTGTATCAATCAAATCGATCTTGGAAATTCCGGGAGCGATGGAATCTGATGCAAATTTCAAAATCAACAAGCCAATTATTGAGATCGAGAGTGCTAAATAAGCCATATAATGCTCGGGAATTTGAAAATGCATATTATACTTTATGATTAGAATCTTTAAATAGAATCAGCCCTTCATGGTCTTCTTTCTCTTCTTCCTGCGTATGCGAAATGGCTTCTTACATCTCCTGCAGATTGTTGCATTCAATGGATTTCTTGCGTTGCAATTCATGCATACACCCTTGAAGATTCTTGCCTCCGCCTCGGGAAATCTTGCCATTTTTCTGTAGATTAAAATTATGTAGATTAAATTAAATATAAACATTTAAGTATAAAATATTATTCTAATGCATGACATAAAAAAGGTTCTTATAATTGGCTCCGGTCCGATACAGATTGGGCAGGCGGCAGAATTTGACTATTCCGGCAGTCAGGCATGTTTATCTCTGAGAGAGGAAGGAATCACGACAGTCTTGGTAAATTCCAATCCAGCAACAATAATGACCGATCCAGATATTGCGGATATCGTGTATATAGAACCACTAACCCCAGAGATTATTGCAAGGATAGTTGAGAGGGAAAGACCCGATGGAATCCTGCCAACAATGGGTGGTCAAACCGGATTGAATATTGCCTCTTCACTCGCGGCGATGGGAATTCTCGAGAAATTTGATGTAAGAATTCTTGGAACTCCGATAGAAACGATAAAGAATGCCGAGGACAGGGAATCATTTGCAAGTTTGATGAAGAAGATTAATGAACCAATTCCAGAGAGTATGGCGGTGACATCTTTCTCAGAGGCATTAGATGCTGCGAGGGATATTGGCTTTCCCGTAATAATAAGGCCCGCGTATACATTGGGAGGTGGTGGAGGAGGAATTGCAAATAATGAATCTGAATTGGAGGATATTGTTAGGAGGGGTCTTCAAGCAAGCATGATACACCAAGTATTAATTGAAAAATCTGTTGCTGGATGGTACGAATTTGAATACGAGGTAATGAGGGATTCCAAGGATAATTGCATTACTATCTGTTCCATGGAAAATATAGACCCGATGGGAATTCATACCGGGGAGAGTATAGTTGTCGCTCCAGCTCAAACACTATCTGATGAAGATCATCAAAAACTGAGGAGTGCATCACTAAGGATAATCAGGGCGTTGGGTGTTGAGGGTGGTTGCAACATACAATTTGCCCTGCATCCAGAGACGAGGGAGTATTATGTGATAGAGGTAAATCCCAGGGTTTCGAGGTCCTCTGCGTTGGCATCCAAGGCAACCGGATATCCAATAGCAAGGGTCGCAGCAAAGATAGCAATAGGAAAAACCCTCGATGAGATCCCGAATTCTGTAACAAAGAAGACCCCGGCATCATTTGAACCATCGATAGACTATGTTGTTGTGAAGATTCCGAGATGGCCATTTGACAAGTTCAGAGATGCTGACAGGAGGATAGGAACGCAAATGAAATCTACCGGCGAGGTGATGGCAATTGGCAGAACATTTGAGGAATCTCTACAGAAGGCAATAAGGTCATTGGATATAGGAATTGACACATTAAAGGGAATTGGTGAGAGAAATAAGGAAAGGATTAAAGAAAATCTGATAACTCCGACTGATCAAAGAATATTTTATATCGTTGATGCGATAAACTCCGGATTCTCTGTAGAAGAAATTTCAGAATTAACAGGGATCAATCCATTCTTTATAGAAAAGATTATGAATATAGTTAAAAATTCAAAGGGATTGAATTTAATAGTATAAATTTAATAGTTATAATTTCTAATAAAAAATTATGATAAGAAAAATAAGAAAATATAAGATAATAGAAAGCGGGGTGGAGCAGCCAGGAGTGCTCGTCGGGCTCATATGCAAAAATTCGGAGATCTTTGGTGTAAAAAATCTCCGATTTTTGCTGTGTAACCCGAAGGTCGGTGGTTCAAATCCACCCCCCGCTATTCAGCCACAATAAAAACTCCCAATATCCTGACCAAATAGATAATTTACGAAGTGTGCCGCCACGGCAATAATAACCAAACCAACAAAGACCCCAATCATCATCTTTCTTGCCTCATCTATTTCCTGAGGGCCCTGTAGTCCACCAGTTAACCACTTCAAACCCGCCCAGATAAGCATAAATGTTGCTACCGCCGAACTTATTCCTTGGATTAATAGTAGTATCTTGCATAGTGCATCAGATACATTCTCACAGATTTCTTTATATGGACTGGAAAATGCGTTACATGCTGGCTGCGCATCCACCACAGTTATTGGGAAAGTTATTAGGAAAATAAAAAAGATAATTATTAAAATCTTGTCTAAATTGGTCATAGTTATTTTATTTTAATTTAAAAATTAAAAACATGTGCAATCAACTGGAGCAAATCCAGCCGATTCTACCAATATGTTTATTAACTGGCACGAGATAGAGATGAGTATTAGAGCAATTAATGCATAGATTATTCTATTCTTTGCCCTTGTGATATTTTCCGGAGTTAGTGATGATAACCATTCCATCCCACTCAGAGCAATGATCAATACACCTACAGCCGATGAAATTGCAATAAAAAAGCAATAAACCAATTTTAATTTTTCTTTTATTCTTTCTGCCACCTCCTTATAGTCAATATCAAATTCAAATGCCGAGCTAATTTGAGAAAGAATTACAAAAAATAATATGAGCAGTATGCATACCCTATAAAATATATTCCTCTCCATCATCTCATTTAAGATTAACCCTTTTTGAAATATAAATCCGCAAGTTTCGTCTGATATTTAACATTATTCTTATCAAATTTGACCGCCATTTCATATTCTCGAATGGCCTTGTCTATCATATTTGCTTTTTCATACATCCTACCAGCCTCAAAGTAATTTTTAGCTGCTGCGCGTTCATATTCTCTACTCTTAGATGGCTCTAATTTCATATCTGAGATGTATCTATTTGCAGCCTTCTCATAATACTCTGCGGCCTTCTCATATTCTCCAGAATTTCTCAACTGACGAGCAATTCTTTCAAAATCCTCTGGTGTTTTTGGTATTCTTTTTGGATTTCTAAATCTCCTCCTTCTAAGTTGGAATTCCCTTATCTTCACTTCCGTTTCCATATGATGCCCCGATGGAATCTCGCTAAGACCTTCTGCAAAATGCTCACCGGCATGCTCTAATCCAGCGAGGAAGAATATGGTACCGGCTAATGGAACCGCACCGGCACCCTCACCAGCCATTAATGCTCCAGTAAAGACCATTGTGGCACAAGCCCTTTCACCCCACGCACCATACTTATGACCATATTCTGGCAGCTTATAGAATCCATATGCAAATAATAATCCGCCAATCCATTTCATAAACCCCGCGAGTATCAGTGGTGCAAATAGCATCAATACTATTCCGCCAAACATAAGTGCAATTCCCACCACACCGGATTCATTACTACATGCAACCAAGGAAAATATCAGGAATATCGCCTGTGCGACGGGAGTAAATATTAAAACTAAGGTAAACCTGATAAGCTTTGTTCCAACACCCCTGGTAGGATGAAAGAAATATAGAAATATCGCCAACGGAAAAAGAATACCCATGACCAAAAGCAGAATATATCTACACACAAGTAAGAAGACAACCAATAGGAGTAATATGACTATTGCTAAAGGAAAGAAAAATGCCACCAAAAAAATACTTGCCGCAGTAAATAGGCTCGCCCAACCAGTCATCTCTATGCCTCCAACGAGAGATATCACAAAATTCACAAGCAACTCGGAGAGATCTAATAGAAATTGATATATTGGCAGGGACGCACTTACTAAAACCATACTTATTAAAAGCTGTAGCAACATCGCTTTTGCTTTTGCCCTTCCTTCTGGCGATAACGATAAAAATAACCATGTAAACCCGGTTATGAGCATTGCTATTACATACAAGGGCAATAATACCTCTATTATCTCACTCACTATCGGTCTTATGATACTCAAATCGGGATTCCACTTTAATGCATTAACAAGTATCCCCAACAGCCCCCAACCTTCTTTCCACGCATCATTCTTTAGACCTAAGAGATAATTAATGGGTTCTGCAATGACAAACCTCACGATGTTCTCTAACATCCACTTAAATCCCCAGGATATCTTTTCCATTACCCAGTCAATTACCCAAACTGCCAATGCGGTATCAGATAAAACTAACAGAACTATTGCCAGTATCACAAGGGTCGTTTTTTTGTTCATTCTTATCATTTTTTCCCCAATGAGTTCTAATGATGTGTGTGATGTGTTGCGTGTTCACCATATCTCTTAGCAACACCAAATGATGCCGCTCCGCCGGCAGCAAGTAATGATGATGGTCCCATGCCCATCATCATACCCCCAATTGCGGTTGCAACATATCCCGCCGCAATATTGCCTTTCAATGCCGCTATCATGCCCAGTACCATAAACGCACCTCCGATCCATTTTAGTGCGCCCATCACCATTAATGGTGCTATGGCAATTGCTATCATACCCGCTATCGCCATGCATATCGACGCTATGCTTCCTGAAAATCCAGAAGCCAAACCAACATTCTTTACAGCTATAACTGTTATTGCCAACATTATTGCCTGAACCGGCTGGGCAAATATAACCGCCAGGGTGTATCTAAATAATTTATTTCCAATTTCTCGAGAAATTAAACCTATTATTGGAATATCGAACAGACATAGGAATAGTGTCAGAGGAAATAATGCGGCCATTATTAGGACGAGAAGTAATCTTAAGCCAATTGATATTAGTATGAGTGGCATAACAAAGATTGCTAAAAATATTGATATTACAAAAAATATTACATTGCTTATATCTAAGGGAAATGGTGGCATTTGAATGGTTGCCAAGATTTTTAAACTCATACCGTAGGCTATTTCCACCATTAATTTAAATAAATCTACAGATATTGAAATCAGAATCATACCTATTATCAATTTCCAGAATATGGATTTTGCTCTTGTTCTTCCAGCGGGCGAACCCGACATTAAGATAAGATAAAACCCGGTAACTACTATTGAAAGGACAAATATTGGATAAAGTAGATTTATGTAGCCCTGAAGCAGAGGATTTATAGTAGATAAATCGGGTTTCCAGAGTATTAGTGTCTTTAGCATACCTATAAACGCATTTACTGAATTGATATTTAACAGTATCTTTATTATTATACCAAGTAGGCATTCACCCCATGTGAGTGGATCCCAACTACATTTACCCGCAACACCAGCACTTAGTGCCAATAAAATTATTGACAATATTATTAAATTTCTGTTTCTCGTCATCCTTCCTCACCCATTATTTCTTTCCAGACCTCATCATCCTCTTCCTTCATTTTCATCTCCCATTCCCTTCTCGTCTCCGGACCCAGGCCGACATAAAACTCACTTGGTCTTGGACCAAAGCCCATATAATCCTCAAGTAGCATTCTCGCGTGAAGATTTTCTGATAGGCTAACGGCATATGCAACATCTGCTCTGTGTCCAAGTTCCGTATACAAAGAACTAACCCTGCTGAAGTCCCTAGTTGCCTGACTTGATATTAAACTCGTGGTTGCACCCCAGGATGCCCTCTCCTCATCTCTGAATTTCTCATATAATTCATTATATCTTCTCACCCATTTCTCTTCTAAATCTAATTCCTCTCTTAGATAGGGTTGTCTTGCCTCACTCTTAGCTATTTCTTTAAATTCTCTGAGCAATTCCTCATCACGAATTGATGATTCATAAGTTCTTATTTCTGAATCACTCATGTTGAATTCCTTTTTCAGATATTTCCTGAATTTATTTATGTCATCTTCACTGATCTTGTCTATCTGATATAATCTTTCATAAAGTTTTTCAAGTTCCTTTTCGACCTCATGATGTGATATTCCACTACGCAATAGTTGTGCTCTTTTTGCGTCTATAATCTTATCCTCTAACAGATTCATCCTCGCTCTTCCCTCCAACTTCTTTATTTCCCTCTCGGACTTGCCCAATTCCACCCTTAAATAATCTCTAACACCATCTATACTGCCTATATTTCTTATTGCATTCTTTCTCTGATAGAATTTATATCCATCGATCTCCAGATCTTCATCAACAAATTTTCTAATTTCCTTAAATACCAGATCCCTATCTATACTCCTCTTCCTTCCAGCCATTGTGACTATTCTTCTCTTTAATCTTTGAGATAGTGGTATATTCTTATCCCTGACAACGGATCTATAAAGAAGATACCCCTTCAAATTTTTCTTAAAATTATCGAGCGCTTCAATATTACCGAAAAATCTTCTCGTCCATGCCCTCGCAGGGCTCGTATATCTTGTGGGTCTTCCTGGCACGCTATATTGCCATAATCTATCAATCTTATAGTTAGCTAACTCTCTTGCCAGGGTATCCCTCATATTTGGGTCATTTATCTGATCAATAGTATAATTAAACCTTCTTCTTAATGTCTCGACATCACTTCCTATCATTTCTATACTGCTGTCTGTGAAGCCCTCATTCTTCATCTCCTCCACCAAGATTTCTTTAGCCTTATCCAGAACTTCTCTGAAGTCTCCCCTTCCCCCCAATTTTAGTTTATCTACCCTTCCAAGTCTCTTCCTGTATCTCCTGATCCTTGCTCTATCTACCTCAAGTCTCGCTCCCTCAACGACCTTCTTTCTAATTCCCTTTGGCACGATCTTGGCTGCCGGCTTCAGCCTCGGAGCCACTTTCCTCGCACCTGGCAGTCCAGCTGCTTTAACACCGAGAGCGGTAGCCTTAATACCTACTGGCTTCATCCTCCTACCGACCCACATGGCAACCCCCGCGGGTAATGAAACCTTTGTTATGCGACTTATTCTTGGTCTCTCTATCTCTTCTCTTGGCAGATACCACCCATATCCGGCGTTTTTCATTCTGTGTTTGATCCATTCCTTACTCTTACCCATTCTTTTCAAGTCGTTATAGTAGATTTCCGCATCCTTTAATGCGTGCTCAAATTCCTTAAGCATAAATCCCTCCTGAGCAGATAATCCGGTCAGGGCTGGATATTTCCTAACAACATATTCTCTAAATCTGTCATAATTCCCATAGAAGTATCTGGCATCCCTGCGAAGGGTAAAGTACCTGTTTCCAAGGACATATGATGCCGCCGCCGTTTCAAATGCCTCCGGACCCATACCACTGCCGAGTGCTCCAAAGAATACCATCGCACTACCAAGACGGGGGCTCGCTCTATAAGCCACACTAAATCCCACTGCCGCGACTGTTGCTGCGGCATACGATGCTAACCACTTTGTTGCACCAGAAATTATTAATGGAGTAAGGGCAATCAGCGCAAATGATGCCGCTGCCAATAATAAAATAATAATATAGCCCCAAAATCCACCGGCCTGACCCACATTATTTAAACTAATTATCATTAATGAGAACATTAGTGCCTGTACGGGTTGTGTGAATATCGCCACCAAGGCGTATCTTATAATATGTATTCCCATGCCCCTGGTAAGTTCAAATGAATACAGGAATATTCCTATTGGAAATAGAATTGCCATTATTACAACTAACAAATATCTTATGAAAATAGTGAGCCATGCCAATACTGTAACAGTAATGAAGAATATGAGCGGAATAAGAAAGGCGAAATTTATAATCATAATCAACTTTAGCGTTTCCATACCTGTCTTTGTAAGCATCGACTCCGCAAGAAACCACTTCGTTATTGAGCCAGAGAGCGATAATAGTACTTCATATATCTCCATGGATAATGAAATTAATACGAGACCGAGCAATAGCCTAAGTAGCATTGATTTTGCTCTTGACCTATTGTATGGAGATGCGGAGATTAAGATGATATAGATTGCTGTTACAAAAATTGATATGGCATAAAAGGTATAGAGAATTGTTATAATTTGATCAATTGCTGGCTTAAATCTACTTACATCTGGATTCTCCATTATCAATTCACCGAGCCCAATAACAAAATTATATGCCGAACAACTTAGAATGTCATATAGTCTTTTAAGCCAGCACTCTGGCCAGGTTAGTGGATTCCACCAAACGCATCCATAATCTATATCTGTTGGACATACATAGTATGTTGCATTACTTATACTTGAGAATGACAAAAGTAGGAATAAAACTGTGAGGATTTTTCTACCGAAATTTTTATTAATTATCTTTTTTGCAGCAATCATTTTTAACTATTTCCTAAATTTCTTCTTAATGTACTTCGCAAGTGCAACTCCCCTTTCTCCGAGCCATTTACCCTTTTTGCCAATATATCTTCCAGCTCCAACTCCTCCCCTTGCAATTAATCTACCAGATTTTATAGTTGTACTCTTTAATCCGATTCCAACCCCTCTACCCATCTCTTTTGCCATTTTCCATGAGAAGATTTTCTGAAGTGCAATTCCAGCCGGGATTCCGACCTCCGTGATGACCCTCTCACCCCTCGTTATTATAGACCTTCCAATACCGGTTCCCTTGAACACCTTATAACCCAAACGCCCCGGAACGGCAATATCTAACCCAACCTCCAGTGCCAAATCCTTCTTGGGCAACTTCATCATCCTCTTTATCTCCTCTACATGAGCCCTCTCAAACTCCCCCGCAAGTCCAATTCCCTTACCAATTTTTCCTCTAACCCATTTAGCCGGTTCAGATTCGACAATTCGTTCCAGGGTTTTGGATTTTCCAACAGCTCTTCTACCAATAGATTTTGTAATATCCACTCCAGTTCCAACAATTCCCCTCGTAGATACATATCGCATGGTATCTTCTGCAAATCCAGCACCCTTTCTTGCGATTTTACCGATTGACATCCCGACCTTTGACTTGGAAATTCTCTTGGCAATAGATTTTGTAATGTTGATGCCCTTTCTGACATATTTTATTCTACCTATACGCCTGCCAATCCTTAGACCAATATTCCCACCGATCCTACCTACCATTACACCAGCAATTCCAAGTTTAGTTCCTATGGATCTGCCTATTCTACCGAAGTATCCCCTCTTATATACCTGATATCCTGGAGAAATAACCCACGGTTTTACCCTTTCCCATTTCCCTTTTAAGACCTCTACCTTCGACCTTACTTTTTCTCTTACACCCCTTGGCTTTGGCAATGGTCTCTTTGGCGTTTCCATCTCTCTTCTGACCCGATGTATTGCTCTTCTTTGTGCCGCAGTCGGCCTACTTGGTTCGTGGGGCGTGTGCGGAGTATGTGCTGGTCCATGAGGTGCATGCGGAGTGTGTGCTCTGGGTCTTGCCGCAACCGTCCCCATGACATCGCCCCACGCGGATGCAAAACCTGCGGTTGCACCTGCACTAATAAACGATGATGCGCCCATTCCAGCCATTAAACTGCCAGCAAATGTTAATGCGGTTCCAAGCGCTTCAAACCCAGGTATGAGAGAGATTATCATCCCCGCACTTGCTATAAGTGCGCCGAGCCATTGCATAATCCCCATCATTATTAATGGCGAGATTATTATCAGTAATAGTCCAGCATTCCACCAGAATAGTTGTGCAATTTTACCCAGGAGGGTAGTTGCGTCAATATTATTAACACCAACGATTGTGATTGCGAGTATGAGAGCCATTACAACCTGGGTGAATATAACAGTTAATGAATACTTTAATAGTCTAACTCCAACACTCTTTGTAAAATCAAAGAAGTAAAGGAAGAGTGTAAATGGAAACATTGCAGCCATAACAAGCACAAATAAATGTCTAAGACAAACAACAATAAACGCAATTAATAAATAGCCCTGTAAACCAGCAAGTGTAAATGGAAAGGCTATTGCTGTTAGTTGGGTGATAAATCCGGTATTTATCCAGAGTCCCGCAAGTATACCATTAGATATCGCTTCAGATATCTTCAATATCAGGGCAAATATATCAAGAGATACAGAAATTAAGACCATTGAAAAAATTAACTTCACTAACATCGACTTCGCCTTCATCCTCTTCTCGGGGGAAATGGACACAAATAAGAGATAGATTCCATTTATTATTATTGCAATTATGTAGATCGGTATGAGAATTTTTATAAAGCCCGAGACCATGCCCTTTACAGCATAGGGATCTGGGTTCCATACTATCAACCCACTTAAACTCATTAGAAATAAATTGATTGCCAGGTTAATTATATATGCGATACCCTCAAAGACATAAGTTACAAATGATACAAGGAAGTCCTTTACCTTATCCCAAAATGCCATGGCGTTTGTAGACATGAGGATAAGTAGAAATAATACCGCTCCAATTATACCCAAATCCTTCAAGCCAATTATAGCATATTTTCCCGAACTCATTGTTATTTTACCTTCTTCTCGTTCTTGTTGACACCGCACTTCCAAATGCATATGATGCACCGGCAGCCATTAATGCCCCCGGACCCATGCCAGCAGCCACGCCACCAACGGTAGTTAACCCGGCACCAAGAAGTCCAGCACCCCGAAATGGTTGAGCCATTGCCAAGTAGATTCCTATTCCGGCGATAGCACCACCAATCCATTGCAATATGCCCAACATCATCAATGGAGCAAAAATTAATAGAATGAATCCGGCAAGAATTATAAGGAGTGATGCAATCTCCTCATATCCCGTTTGAAAATAATAAACATTTAATGTGGATGTAACTACCATAAGAACCAACGCCATTATCACCGGTGAAAATACTGCCATAAATGTATATCTGAGTAGTGTCGCCCCAATAGATTTTGTCAAATCGAAGAAATAAAAGAATAATGTGAATGGAAATAATGCACCCATCAATAATATCATCAGATTTATTATCATGATAACGATGCTTGCATGGAATGTTATAAAGAGTGCTATTATAAGGAAGATTATCAATTCAATTCTCAACTCTTGCGGCAATAGTGTTGTTTGAATATATGCATTTCCCGCAACACTGTAGGTTAGACCGTATGATATCCCAACCAATATATCATAAATATCCATGGACATGGAAACAAGAATCATGGAGAGAATTAACTTTAGTAGCATCGACTTTGCCCTCATCCTACCCTCCGGGGAAATGGACACAAATAAGAGATAGATTCCATTTATTATTATTGCGATTATGTAGATCGGTATGAGAATTTTTATAAAGCCCATGACCATATTCTCAACTATTCTCGGATCAGGATAATTAATTAGAAGTATTCTTATTGCAGTAATTAATGAATTCAACTCCTTAACAAAGAAGTTTGTGGTTGTTTGTAATGAATTATCTGGGAATTTTGTTACGAGGTCTGTAATCGCGGATACACCGACTGAATGGACAATTGCACAAAGAAAAAAAAGTATTAGTGCCTTCTTTAGTGTCATTTTAATTTTATATTTTTAATTTTATATTTTGTAGTAATTGGTATAAATATTTTGGTATATTTTTTGTGGAGGATGTTAGAACAGTTTTATACACATTCTCCAGCGCGACACAGCTTACCCAAGGCAGAACAATCTATCCATAATCCATCTTCCGTGCATGCAAAATTACCTTGGCAACAGGGAGAAATACAGGGATACCATTTGCCATCATTGCCACACAGGATCGCGTATTTTGGAAAATATGCATCATCTGATGTAGATAGACTACAGTCGCATTCATCACTACCACTCGGTGGACATGTGTCACATGACCAATGATTATCTCCGCACATATTAGAACCCGAATAACCAAAATAATTTGCATCTACTACCATACTCGCTCCAGCCGCATCACATCTCGCAGAATCTACTTCGCAACCGGGAGTAGTGCAGTCTGGACAATATATAAAGTTGCTTGCACCCAAATCCTGAGCAAGGTTATCTGCATCACTTCCGTCAGGTTTTTTTTGGTCTATGGTTGCCCCCTTCTTCACCCAGACAACTATTGCGTCATCAGTTCCCCAGGTATTTTCATTAACCACCATGATACCGCAGGGATATGTATCCGAGTAATTATATACACTTAAATCAAATGTACATTCCGTTGTCCCTGGTATTAGCCCCGGGAATGGCGCCTCACTCTTGGCATTTGTAAAGTGGAACTCCCATAACTCCGGTGTAGGCGGACTCGGCCAACCTGGGTCCGGATCTATCTTGAGATTTATAAACTCGTAAGCGCTATATGATGGACATAAACCCGGGAGGACATAAACGAATAATGTATCATTACCTGTATTGCCATCATTGTCGATAACATCTAACCTTACCTCATATAAACCGGGATTGGCAAATGTGTGAGTAACATTAATAATTCTATCGGTTGTTGTACCATTATATGATGTGCCATCTCCAAAATTCCAAGAATAGTTAAATGATGGCGCTACAGAAATAATCCTCGCCTCGAAGTCTGTTGGAAATCCCGAGTAGGCTGTCGCATAACCCAAGGATAAGGGTCTTTTATCAACCTCCGGTTTTATTATCTCCACCATAACAAATCCCGGTGCGACCACATATATAGTAACAGAATCCTTTGCCTTAAACTGCCAATCATCAATTATTGCAACATCAATTGTATATTCCATAAATTTCTTATCCCCAAGGTCAAATACATGATTTATGTTGCAATTCCTCACACTCAGGTCGGTCAGAGCCTCTGTCGTGGTGCCATCATTAAAATTCCATATACAATCAAAATAGGGATATCCATCATATATATCGGCATTAAAATTCACGATAGTACCGTTCTCAAACACATCATAATCGTGAGGTGTTGTTATGTTAACTCTTACTGGAAAGTATTCCCCCCATGCCGGCGGTGGTCTATAGATGCCCTCCCATGGACAGGGCACACACTCGGGGAAATTCAAAGACCTTGCAACATAGCAACCAAAGCCCGAGATTATAAGGATGATTATGAATCCCCATATAGCATTCTTTATCATCGATTTTCCCTTTTCTCTGGATTCCTCATCATCGGAGATGATTTTTGTGCCTCCAAGCACAAGCAAAAAAACAACAACTGCAGATACTATTGCGAGTGCAAGATACACGAGATTATATGTGATGTGACACAAACCAACTAAATAGTTCTGAAACATTTGCGCACTACATTCTTCTATGAGGAGAATTAGTCCTATGAACAATTTGAGATAGAGTTTCATCAATAAAAATTAAAATAGAAAAGAATATAAATACTAAAAACAGATTGATTCATATGCTCAAAAGAATTTTCTTACTGGTTTTGATTTTATTTGCGTCTGTGGTGTGGGCGGAATACCAGAATTTCGTATGTGATGATCAAGCACTAAAGTGCCCGATGAACTTTACCTGTTTTAACGGTAAAACGCCGTTGGTCTGGTGCGACCCAGATGATTGTGATGGATGCATGGTTATTTGTGCAAAGGAATGCGGAAAATTAACA